>NZ_JABUZF010000189.1:0-8409 GCF_014897885.1 Halomonas sp. 3D7M
AGCCCAGGTGAGCCACCGGCCCGCCAAACGAGGTTAATCCCAAGGCCAAAAACGCCCAAAACACCTCGCTTATCCGCTCGTTCAGATGGTGCTTTTCAGCCATAGCGTAAGCTTCCCCGTGTGGACAAAAGACCTAACCTACTGATTAAAGCTGACACAGTGATGACAGTGTGCACGATCATCCGCAGGGGCTTCATCAACGCGGGTGCGCTGACGCTTACACCGCGCTACAAAATCTTCCTGTTCAATGATTTAAGTAGCGCGTGGTAACGAATCTCGCGAGGCACGAGCGAATGAGGCACCTGCGGGCTGATACAGGCACCTTCACGTATTGATATGCAGGTTAGTCGGTTACTGCACCGGTACTGGCAGAACTGACCAGCTTGGCATACTTCGCCAGCACGCCTTTGCGGTAGCGCGGTTCTGGCTGCTGCCAGGCGGCGCGGCGACGCATCATCTCTTCATCGCTGATGTCCACTTCAATGGTGTCGGCTTCAGCATCAATAGTGATGGCATCGCCATCCTGCACCAGCGCCAGCGGGCCGCCATCGAAGGCTTCCGGTGATACGTGCCCGACAACAAAGCCATGGCTGCCGCCGGAGAAGCGCCCATCGGTAATCAACGCCACATCATTACCCAGGCCACGCCCCATAATCGCAGACGTTGGCGTAAGCATTTCGCGCATACCGGGGCCACCTTTTGGCCCTTCATAACGAATCACCACCACATCGCCCGCTACTACGGTACCGTCATTAATACGCGCCTGGGCCTCTTCTTCAGAGCCAAACACCCGCGCCGAACCGCTAAAGCGCGTACCTTCCTTACCGGTAATTTTGGCCACTGCACCTTCCGGCGCCAGGTTACCAAACAGAATGCGCAGATGGCTTTCGGCTTTAAGCGGGTTACCCAACGGCGCAATAATCTGCTGATCCATGGGATAAGGCTCAACCTCTTCCAGGTTTTCGGCCAGCGTTTTACCGGTCACTGTTAAGCAGTCGCCGTGCAGCAACCCAGCATCCAGCAGAATTTTCATCAGCGGCTGAATGCCACCAATCGCCACCAGCTCGCTCATCATATAGTGGCCGCTGGGACGCAGATCAGCGACCACCGGCACGCGCTTGCCGATCTCGGTGAAGTCGGCAAGGGTCAGTTCCACGCCAATGGTGCGCGCCATGCCAATCAAATGCAGCACCGCATTGGTAGAGCCACCCAGCGCAATCACCACGGTAATCGCATTCTCAAACGCTTCGCGGGTCATGATGTCAGAAGGCTTGATGTCACTGGCCAGCAGTGCCAGCACGGCCTCGCCTGCCGCTTTACAGTCATCGCGCTTATCTTGGGAAATGGCGTTCTGCGCCGAGCTACCCGGCAGGCTCATACCCAATGCTTCAATGGCAGATGCCATGGTATTGGCCGTGTACATACCGCCACAGGAACCCGGGCCAGGAATCGCGGTTTCTTCGATATTTTTCAGCTCGATCAGGTCAATATCACCACGGGAGTGGGCGCCCATCGCCTCAAATACCGACACGATATCGGTATGGCCTTTACCGGGCATAATGGTGCCGCCATACACAAACACGCTGGGGCGATTCAGCCGCGCCAAGCCCATCACGCAACCCGGCATATTTTTATCGCAACCGCCAATCGCCACCAGCCCATCAAAGCCTTCACAACCCGCCACGGTTTCAATGGAGTCGGCAATCACCTCGCGGGAAACCAGCGAGTACTTCATGCCTTCAGTGCCGTTAGCAATGCCATCGGAAATAGTGATGGTATTAAAGATCACCCCTTTACCACCCGCCGCATCGGCACCGTCGCGGGCGAACTCTGCTAACTCACCGATGTGGCTATTACATGGGGTAACCATACTCCAGGTAGAGGCAACGCCCACCTGGGGCTTGGTAAAGTCATCGTCGTTAAACCCCACCGCCCGCAGCATTGCGCGGCTGGCCGCCTTGCCAGGGCCATCCACCACCTGGGCTGAATGGCGGCGGGTATTATTAGTCGGCTCGGTCATGGGGAATTCCTCTTTGCTTGACTCACATCGCGTTACGCACGGTATCCACATAGCTTGGCGATATAACGCGCATCCCGCAAGGCACTTAACTTATGGCACCATAGCGCTACGCGCTATTCCCAATGCCTAATGCCGTGAAGGAACACCACCGCATGTCTGCCAATTCACACTGCTCACTAACACCGTTCTCGCCAACGTCGCTTACCCCTGGCTTTATGGTGGTGCACGCTAACCGCCTGGAAGACTTGCGCGGGCTGGCGGTGCAGTGGATGCGCTTGCACCCGTTGGGACCGTTGGAAAACGAGACCATTCTGGTGCAGAGCAACGGCATTGGGCAGTGGTTAAAGTTAGCGTTGGCGGAAGACCCAGAGAATGGCGGCGCAGGCATCGCCGCCGCGCTGGATGTCATGCTGCCCGCGCGGTTTCTATGGCAGGCCTACCGCACGGTGCTCACCCATGTTGATCAAGATGGCGACGCGGTGCCTGAAACCTCGCCGTTTGATAAATCGCGCTTGGTATGGCGGCTACTGCGCCTACTGCCCACGCTAGCGGGGCAAGAAGTGCTCGCGCCGCTGGCGCAGTTCTTGGAAGTCGACCGCGACCAGCGCAAGCACTACCAACTGGCCGAACGGCTGGCGGATTTGTTCGACCAGTATCAGGTCTACCGCGCTGACTGGCTGGATGCCTGGGCCAACGGTGATGACGTGCTGATTACCGCTCGGGGCGAACCCCGCCCGCTGGAAGAGCACCAGCGCTGGCAGCCCGCGCTATGGCGCATTCTGCGCGAAGATGTCGCCGCCAGCCAAGGCGATGCAGGCATCAACAGTAGCCGTGCCCAGGTGCATCGGCGCTTTTTGAAAGCGACTGAACAATTGGAAGGCCAGCCCTGCCCGCGCGGTTTGCCTCGGCGGCTGATTATTTTTGGTATTTCATCGCTGCCCCAACAAACCCTGGAAGCCCTGGCGGCACTCTCTCGCTGCTGCCAAATCGTGCTGTGTGTGCACAACCCCTGCCAGTTCTACTGGGCAGATATCATCGAACACAAAGATTTACTGCGCGCCAACCGCTACCGCCAGCGGCGCAAAACCGGCATGCCCGAAGCGCTAGATGTATTGGGCACTGGCGACGCCGACGATGCCCTGCATCTGCACGCTCAGCCGCTACTCGCCGCCTGGGGCAAGCAGGGCCGCGACTACCTGCGCCTGCTGGATGAACACGACGATTCGGGCAACTATCAAACCTTGTTTGAGCAGCAGGCGCTGCGCATTGATATGTTCGAGCCGTTTAACGGCGTTGATCGCGACTGCCTGCTCAGCCAACTGCAAGATGATATTCGCGAACTGCGCCCCGTGGCGGAAACCCAAACTCACTGGCCCGCACTAAACTCGGCAGATGACTCCATGGTGTTTCATATTGCCCATGGCCCCCAGCGGGAAGTTGAGATTCTCCACGACCAGTTGCTGGCCGCCTTTAGCGCCGACCCCGACCTGCGCCCGCGGGATATTATCGTCATGGTGCCAGATATCGACCGCTACGCGCCGCATATCGCCGCAGTGTTTGGCCAGCTACAAAACGACGACCCACGGCATATACCCTATACGCTTTCCGACCAAGCCAGTCGCCACCGCCTACCGCTGATGATTGCTCTGGAAAAGCTGCTGCGCCTTCCAGAACTGCGTCTTTCGGTCAGCGACTTACTGGATCTGCTCGATGTACCCGCTCTGCGCCAGCGCTTTGGGCTGGAAGAGCGCGACCTGCCGGTACTCGAGCGCTGGATGGAGGGTGCAGGCATTCGTTGGGGGCTGAATGCCAAGCAGCGCCAGACGCTTGAGTTACCCGGCGGGCTAAGCCAAAACACCTGGGCGTTTGGCCTGCGCCGCTTGCTGCTGGGCTACACCGTGGGCGAAGGCCACGCTTGGCAAGGAATCGAGCCGTTTGACGACATCGGTGGGCTGGAAGCGGGCCTTGCCGGGCCGTTAGCCACCTTGCTGGAAAAGCTCGAAGAGACCTGGGAAACCTTCTGCCAGCCCACCGATGCGGCCAACTGGGTAGCGCGACTACGCACACTGCTGGAAACCTTCTTCCTGACCGACGACGCCCAAGAAAGCGTAATGCTCACCAAGTTGGAAAACGGCCTGCAGCAAATGCTGGAAAGCAGCGAGGAAGCCCAGTTAAACGAACCGCTGCCGCTCTCCATGGTGCGCGAACACTGGCTGGCACAGATTGATGAACACAGCCTTTCCCAGCGCTTTCTAGCCGGTGCGGTCAACTTCGCCACGCTAATGCCCATGCGCGCCATTCCGTTTAAGCGCGTGTGCCTGCTGGGCATGAACGACGGAGAGTACCCCCGCTCTCAGCCACCGCTAGATTTTGATTTAATGGGCAGTGACTACCGTCCAGGTGACCGCTCCCGCAGGGAAGACGACCGCTACCTGTTTTTGGAAGCGCTGCTCTCCGCCCGCGACCAGCTCTACATAAGCTGGGTCGGTAGAAGCCAAATCGATAACACACCGCTACCGCCTTCGGTACTGGTCGGTCAACTGCGTGACCACCTGGAAGCAGGCTGGCAGATCGAGAACGGCACGCCACTGCTGGAAGCGCTAACCACCGAGCACCCGCTGCAGCCGTTTAGCCGCGCTTATTTTGCTAGCAACCCGCAAGCCTCGCGACTGTTTACCTATGCACATGAATGGCGCGAGGTGCACGCACCGCGCACGCCTCAAGCTTCCCAATCGACACTTTCCCCACCGGAAAACATCCCCACCAACCTGACGCTTGGCCAGTTAGGTCAATTCCTGCGCGAGCCGGTACGCGCCTTTTTTAATACCCGGCTGGGAGTATATTTCGAGCAAGAAGCAATTGCCGAATTGGACGAAGAGCCGTTCGCCCTGGATGGCCTGCAAAACTGGCAGCTGCAAGACCAACTGATCGCCGCCCAGCGCCACGCCATTGACCGCGGCGAGCCACGCATTGAAGCACTGCACGCAGCCCTTGAGCGTTTTCAGGGCCAAGGCGTATTGGCCATGGGTGCCTTTGGCGAGCGCATGCGCGATGCCTTAGCAGAACCCATGGAAGCCCTGTTCAGCGACTACGAAGAAGCCCTGGACGCTTGGCCGATTGCGCTAGGTGACCCAGCAGCCATTCACCTAGCAGGCAGTAACGGAATTACGTTGGAAGACTGGCTGGGCGAGCTACGCCAGGATGATGCAGGCAACCGCTGCCGCCTGCTATTACTCAGCAGTAGTCTGATCAAGAACAGCAAGTACCAGTGGCATCTGCTGCTACGCCACTGGGTTGCCCATCTGGCTGGCAATCTCAGCGGTCCGATGACCACCCAGTTACTTTCCAAGGCCGGCAATATCACTCTGGAGCCTATCGCTGCCGACACCGCCCACGCCCACCTGGAAACTCAGCTAAGCGCCTGGCAACACGGCCTGGAAGTACCGCTTCCGCTAGCCCCCCAAGCCGCCTTTGCGTGGCTGACAAAACTGGGCACACCTGACATTGCGATTGAGAAAGGCAGGGAAAGCGACGCCTACGCCGCAGCCGAAAAAGTCTATGAGAGCGGATTTAAAACCACCGGCGAAGCCGACCAGAGCCCTTATCTCGGCCACCAATGGCCCCGCTTCGAGCGGCTGTTTTTCGACCGCACCGCCAACGAAAAGCACACCTTTGCCGAACTCACGGAAGCGCTGTACGCCCCGCTGTTTTACGCTGTGAAAGGTAATGCGAAGAAAGGTAATGCGAACAAAGATAACGCCAAGAAAGCGGCATCGTAGTACGTTAAGCGCCTCGCCTAGCCCCTATTCAAGCTCAACCGTGCCCATGGGGTGATCAGGGTTTACTCTCTTTCTGCTTGGCACGGCTGTTTTTCTGCGTAAGGCGTTTTTTCTGCTCGGGTCTTCGCCCAGTCTGGCGAGCCAATGCGAGGCGCATAAGACGTTGAAACGTTGGGCACTCCAGATGACTCGGCGCGGTGCAGGTCGCCACATGACGCAAACCGTCACGAAGGGCTGTCAGTTCGTTAATGTGACGATCCAGAAGATCTGCCTTAGCACTCACCGCTTCACGGTCGATTTCCGGCTGCCGTTGCGTGCCAAGCATGTCGCGCATCTCGGCCAGTGAAAACCCCGCGACCTGCCCCAGCGCAATCAGCGACAAGCGTGTTAAAACGCTGGTCTCGAAAACCCGCCGCAGACCATTGCGCCCCACCGACCTAATCAGGCCAACTTCCTCGTAATAGCGCAATTTCGAGGCAGGAATACCGCTTTTTCGAGACAGTTCGGAAATATCGAGCATGGCACTTGACTTAAAGTTGACTTGAAGTAATAGGCTACAACGCTTCTCCCTTACGTATCCACCCACACTTCTAGCCACACTTCTAGCCACATTGTCAGGAGTCTAATAAGCATGCCTGTTTTGAATACGCACAGCCGCCCATACGCCGCTGCTAAACCGTTAACAAGAGCAAAGATAACAAGCACAGAGACGACCGGGGCAAAAATGCCAGGAGCGCAGCAATGAATGGGCTGCTGACCGATGCGCTACTGCTCGGCCTGGGAGCAACTGCTTTTATGGACATAGTCGCGCTGCTGCAGAAGCGGCTGCTGGGTATTCCCTCGCTGAATTACGCTATGGTCGGGCGTTGGCTAGGACACTTGCCAAAGGGCAGGGTCATCCACCGGCCGATTGGTGAAAGCGCCCCGATTCAGGCAGAAATGGCGCTAGGATGGCTGGCCCACTACCTGATTGGCATCGCTTTCGCGATCATATTCTTAGTGCTGGTTGGGCCAAACTGGCTGGCACGCCCCACACTCATAGCTGCATTAGGCTTCGGTGTGATCACGGTAATTGCGCCGTTTCTAATCCTGCAGCCTGGTATGGGCGCAGGGATTGCCGCCCGCAAGACGCCGCAGCCAACCACCGCCAGGCTGCGAAGTCTTTTCGCGCACGCCAGTTTTGGCGCTGGCCTATGGGTGGCAGGCGTCCTAGTGATGCGGGTTCTTTAGGCCAGCATAAAACCGGCTTAAAGACTCGTCTCGCTTAACGAGAGTATCCGCTTTGCTAACGAAATCATCTCCGGGTCGCCGGTATGCTTATCCGGCACATCGGAGAGTTTGATCACCGGCAGCCAGCCCTGCCCTTCAGGGCGCGCCTCGACCATTTTGATCACCATATTCATCGGCTCAGCGCCGACATCGTTAGTGAAGTTGGTGCCGATGCCAAACGCCATCCCAATTCGTTCCTGACAAAACGCTTGAATGCGCTCGACTTTTTCCGGCGTTAAGGCATCCGAAAAAATGATCGTTTTGCTCAGCGGATTAATTCCCAAGCGTTCATAGTGCGCGATGGTTTGGGAGGCAAACTCAATCGGGTCACCGCTATCATGGCGTACGCCGTCGAACAGCTTGGCAAACTTTTTATCGAAGCTGTCGAAGAAAGCGGACGATGTGAAGGTGTCGGTTAGGGCAATTCCCAAATCGCCACGATACACATCCACCCAATGCTCAAGGGCAAGACTGTTAGCCATTTTGAAGCCAAAGCGGGCACCATGGAACATAAACCACTCGTGGGCGTGGGTGCCTATCGGCTTCACGTCGTGACGCATAGCCAACAGTACATTGCTAGTGCCGCTAAAGGCTTCACCACCGTAGTGGCGCAGCGCTTCCACCACTCGATCATGAACCTCAAATGAGAAACGGCGACGCGTGCCGAACTCGGCAATTTTCAGCCCTAAGCGGCGATAAAGCTCAATCTTTTCCTGGGTGCGTTGCTCGATCAGGGCATCGTCATCATGGGTCACCGAGACGCCACGTAGCCGATACCAAAGTTCGCTGATCAACGCCATCAGCGGCACTTCCCATAAGATAGTGCGGTACCAAGGCCCTTCGATAACCACCGACAGCTCACTGCCCTGCTGCTCGATGATTACCTCAGAGGGTTCGTAACGAAAGCCGGCCAGAAAATCGAGATAGGTCGGGTCAAGATAAGGGCAAGTAACTTCCAGGTAGCGCTTTTCCTGATCGCTCAGGCGAAGCGCCGCCATTTTATCGACCTCGTGGCGGAGCGCAGTACCAAAGCCTTCAGGAAACGCGTGCTGGCCACGATTGATAAATGCGTAGCGTGCATGTGCATAGGGAAAGCGTTTGATCACGGCGTTCTGCATCGTGATTTTGTAGAAGTCATTATCCAGAAGCGAGGTCAGCATGAGATCCCTACGTGTAAGTGAACCGAAGCCGCTGGTAGCGTAAACTAAGCGTCCTAAGAGTGGCTTGGCGACAAGATTATCAGGTGGCAGGGCACTCATACAGTCTTGGCCCCGCGCTGGGGCGCTTTACTTTCGGAGACCCGTGATGAGTCAGCCCGCCCCGCTTAACCCACTTACGCTA
>NZ_JABUZF010000192.1:0-2034 GCF_014897885.1 Halomonas sp. 3D7M
GCGCCAGCTTCACGGATTCAGGTAGATATATTGACGCCAATGTCGACCATGCAGGGCTTGCTTTAGCGAATATGAAATTAAGCGAAAGGATGGATGATATAAGCAATCTGGCTTTGGTTAATAAAAAGAGTCGCTCAAGGGGAATGAAAAGTGTGGCTGCTTTCGTAGGCATAGATAGTGAAGGTGAAACATCTTTTGAAAGTGTTCGCAATAATTTGAAAAATAAAAAAGATAAAAAATTGAGGTTTTTTGAAGGTGAAATGTTAGATGAAAAAAATTAGAGTCTATCGATGATTGGAACAAGATTGCTGATAATTTGGAGCCTTATTAATGAATATTATTCATTCTGAATATAATCGGTATAGATTATATAAATTTCTAAATTGTTTTGTTCAGCATGCAGCTCTGGAAAAGGCAATGAATTCTTTGTATCGTTTAAAAAATAACCAAATGTTCGGGGGAGAGCAGCAATGCATGCTGATAACAGGCGATACTGGAACCGGGAAAAGTGCATTAATTAAAGAATTTTCTTCCGCTTTTCCTGGTTATGAAGAAAACGGTGTTTTGATCCAGCCCGTGCTTGTGTCACGTATTCCAAGTAAGCCTGATGTTGAAAAAATGATGATTGAACTCATGAACGACTTAGGTCAGTTTGGTTCTGAAGCAAGAAAAAGTAGGAGGAGGGAGATTGGTCTGGCAGAGGCACTAGTTAAAATGTTGAAAGTTTGCAAAACTCAAATAATTATTATAAATGAGTTTCAGGAGTTAATAGAGTTTAAATCAGTTGAAGATCGACAAAGGATTGCAAACAGGCTGAAGCTCATTAGTGAGCAGGCGGGTATACCTGTTGTACTGGTAGGAATGCCATGGGCTTCTGAGATTTCAAATGAGCCTCAATGGGCCTCTCGTCTGATGTGTAAAATCGAGTTACCGTACTTTAAATTTTTAAATGAAGATGATCGAAAAGAGTTCACGCGCTTCGTTAAAGGTTTAGCATGTAAAATGGGGTTTGAAGAGCCTCCTAAATTTGAAAGCGATGAGATTTTGTTTCCCCTTTTTTCCGCAACACGAGGCGAGGCAAGAAAAATTAAACATATTTTAAGTGAAGCTCTTTCCTTAGCTTTATGGAGAGGTGAAAATACTGTCCATCAACAGCATTTTGCCGAAGTAATGGATTCTGCTTTTTTTGATGAGGATAACCCCTTCAAATTACCCTTCAAAGAAGTGCCTCTGTGTGAGGTGTCTAATTACGCTTCTTATAACCGTTATTCAACTGTGGAATCTGAAATGTTTGTGAGTACTCAATTCACGCCAAAAATTTCAACGAAAGCACTTTTTTCAAAAACATAAGCAGCTTATTAAGACGCCATTCTCTAGTTACAGAATTGATGGGAGCTTTTTAAAGTATCATTGCATTCTTGCTAAGAATCTCTTAGCATATTTTTGTGTCATCTTGCGCTAGCCTAGCGGCTTTCCAAGTAGCGATGGTGTTTTCATGGACAGTCCGCTTCCAGATCGCTTGAGAGCCGCCAGGCAAGCAGCGGGTATGACACAAAGGCAGTTGGGTGAATACCTCGGCATGGAGCCGAATCTGGCGAGTGCGCGTATGACGCAGTATGAAAAGGGGCAGCATGCGCCCAATTTCCAGTTGCTGAAGAGGCTTTCAGAGGCACTAGAGGTGCCCATTCCCTATTTTTTCTGCGAAGACGACACCGTGGCAGAATTGATCCTTGAGTTAGATAAACTCGACCCTGCAGAACGCCAACGCTTGTTGGAACAGCTTAAAAAGGGCAGTGCGCCTAGCGAAAGCTGATCTCGTTACTGATCAGCCGCCTGCAACTTCAACGTAATTGACCTTGATGAGCGCCTTTTGACTTCTTTCAGCTACAACTCTGATCTGATCGGCGGTGGACTGATGGTGCGCGAAAGCCGTGCCGTTGCTGATTTGCTGCTCTCTAATGCGGATGAAGGGCAGTGGCACCAGGCAATCATCATTGATAACCGCCTCCAGAAGAACCGTCCCGCCACTGCTAA
>NZ_JABUZF010000192.1:2080-2300 GCF_014897885.1 Halomonas sp. 3D7M
CGCAAGCGTCTAGAGAAGCTGGAGCCACCGTTTTGGCAAGCGCTGCGCGATGGCGACGACCAGCTAGCCACACAGGTGTCTTTCTGTGCGGCCATGGCGCGTAATTTGTTATTGGTGGAATTTCTTGAAAGTGTCGTTGCCGATGCGTTTTTAACCCAGGCGGAGGCGCTTCAGGCCTACCAGTGGGATGAGTTTTTAGCCGAGCGTGCCCACCGCGATG
>NZ_JABUZF010000191.1:0-3772 GCF_014897885.1 Halomonas sp. 3D7M
GCATGGCGTAGGGCGCTTCGGCCCGGTAAATACGCTCACACTCGGCCAGCGCTTGCTGGGCCTGGGTGTTTTTCTCAAGCTCTAGGCGGTTCACCGCAAACCGGTTGAGCGCTTGTTCTAGCTGCTGCCAGGTGGTGAGCTGCTTGGTAAAGAAGTCGTTGAGATCGCGGTAGTCTTCTTCAACATTGAGCAGCGTGTCTTGCTGGCTGGCGACGGTTTTGAAGAAATCAAAGCTATCGTCTAAACGCAGCAAACGCTCCACTTCCCG
Source organism: Halomonas sp. 3D7M (assembly GCF_014897885.1). NCBI lineage: Bacteria > Pseudomonadati > Pseudomonadota > Gammaproteobacteria > Oceanospirillales > Halomonadaceae > Halomonas > Halomonas sp. 3D7M. Next base: position 269 of record NZ_JABUZF010000191.1, read on the forward strand.
CAGTGAGCTATCAATGGCGTTGCGACCGGGGAAGTTGCCCACGTCGGTTTTGCTTCTATACGCTTCTAGCTCACGCCGCCAGTGGGATAAGCGGTCTACGTAATAGGTAAACAGCTCTTTTTCACTGGTGGGGCCTAGCTGGCCAAACAGCTCTTTGGTGAGGTTTCGAGCTTTGTTGAGCACTGCATCTTCGGTTTGGCGCTTTTTCTGAAGGCGCACTTCACTGCGGCGGCGGGCGTTATTGAGTAGCTCAAAGGCTTCTTTACCGCTGAGCGCGGGGCCAGCGGTGTGGAAGGTTAAGCGCCCAGCGGCATGCAGGCGCCCCAGAATTAGCAGCGTTTCACCTTCCGGCCAGCCGAAAGGTCGGTTGCTAAAGCGCTCAATCAGCGGGTTCAGTGGCACCGGCTCGCCGCCATGTAGCGAGATATACTGCTCTACCTCTTTCACCGCTTGGGCGTTGCCCTCCTCGCCGTCTAAGTTAAGGTTCTGGGTGCCCAGGTCATCGGCGGTTAATACGGCCTGCAGCTCGCGCATCGGCTCGGGGCTAAGCGCCGTGAGCTGGCTCAGCTTGTTGTAGGTGTTTTCCAGCAGATAGCGGCAGGCCTCATCCAAACGGGTAGTCAGCTGGTTGCGGTTGAGATCGAGCTTTTGCCCGAGCGCGTAAACGTCAGCATCCAGCAGCATCTCTTCCAAACGCACCCGCAGGCGTTTTTTGCGCTCCTGGTTTTCACGGCCACGGTCGGCCAGAATGCGCTCCACGCTGTGGTCGTTGGCCGATAGGTTCAGGCGGATAAACTTATCGGTTTTCAGCAGGGTACGCAGTTCATCGGTAAAGCGCTTGTCATCGGGCAGCTTAATCAGCACCTGCCCACCGTTATCGCCGCTTTTGTGAATGCAGCCCGCTTCGCTTAGCTGTACGTACTCCACGTCCAGCGGTGAGACCACCTCCACCCTTAGCTGGCTCTGGTAGCGGCCATCCAGGGTGTGGCCATCCAGGTAACGGCCAATGCTGTAGTCGGTTTTGTTGACCGGGTAGCGGTACTTGGTGCGATCGCGCAGCAGGTCTTTGAAGATCAGGCTGGAGAGCTCTTTGTTTTCGTCGCTGCTGGTAACTTCGGTTTGTTTGATCTTGCGGGTAATGTCGCGCTCTTCATTGGTGAGGAACTGGTACTCATCGCCGTTGCGGGTACTCAGGCTCTCTTTTTCCAGCCGTGCCAGGGTCGCTTCCAGCTGCTCACGAATGGCAATACGGTCATCGTCGATTTGGGTCAGCGAGAGTGTCACCAGGTTATCGACCGTACCCTTCACCAAGTCCACATAGCGGATCATAAACAGCGTGCGCAGGGTTTCGACATCAAATGCCTCTAACACGGGGTTTTCGCTGGCCTGATCAATGGTGCGCTTCACCGCCGTATCGAGGAAACCTTCTACCGCTGTGTAGAAGCAGTGCATCGGCACCAGCGCGCCAATCGATTTTTCTTGCACGGCTTTGGCGGCCATGTGGAAAGCATCGAGCATCGAGCGCTCGCCGTAGGCCAGGTGCGCGCCTGTGGCCCCGACTTTGCGGATCTCTTCAAAGACTTTTTGCACCAACTGGAAGTGGTACGGCACAAAGGGGTAATTGGCGATGAAGCTTTCCACGCCTTCGATGTTTTTTAGCGTGGGGCCAGAGCGGTCAAAGGTCAGCTGGTTACGCAGAATGGAGCCTTTGGCCTCAAACACGCCTTCCAGCTCCGCGCGTGCCGAGTCGGTTTTCACCAGCAGGCGCTTGCGGATCACTTCGTCAGAGTTGGAGCTTGAGAGCGATAAGCGGGTTTTGAAGCGTCCGGCGATTTTGGAAAAATCGTTGGCTTTTGAGGCGGTCATTTCGCCTAGCACGGCGTCCATATCCGCTTGGGAGGTGACCACGATCCAGGCACGCCCACCGCAAATCGTGCCCAGGTTTTCGGTGAGCGTTTGCAGAGTCAACATTAAGCGTGTGTCGCTGCCAATGAACTGGCCAACTTCATCCACCATGAACACCATGCGCCGAGTAGCTGACTGGGATTCCAAAAACTCTTTCACCCAATGGCAGAAGTTCTCTACGGAGACGCTGAAGTTGGTTTCGGATTCCTCAAACCATTTATGCGCCGCTTCAGGAGAGAGATCGAGCGCCGACCCAATCGCTTGCTCGATATCATCCTGGTAGAACTGATAGCCGTCTCGCTCGTCTTCCCATACCACGCCGCTGGCCTCGTTAAAGGCCTGCTTAAAGCGCTCATACACGCCGCGCTTTTCTAGGTGGCGCTCCATATGAGCAATGTGCGGGTAATCGGAGCTAAAGCCTTGGTGCTCGTTAAACACGCGCAGGAAGACGTTCAGGATGGGGTTGCCGTCGTCATTCGAGCTGGCCTTGCTGTCGATGTTGAACAGCACCACGTGGGCAGGTTCACGGACGGCCTTGTTAATGTCTGCCCGAATAGAGCCGTCTACCAGCTTTTGCTCATCAAAAAAATCAGCGGCTCGCTTGGCTTGTCCGTTGGCATCAAACGCTTCTTTATTTTCCAGCAGATAAGAGAGCGTTTTCAAAAAATGCGATTTACCTGAACCAAAGAAGCCACTCACCCAAACGCCCACGCGGTTGGCGATGGAGGGGTCATCTAAAGGGGTGGTGTAAGATTCAAAAAAGGCACGAAAGTGCTTTTCTAACTCGTTGGTGACGACATACTCATCCAGCTCTTGGTAGATGGTTTCCTGGTCACGCTGGTCGGCTTTGACCACGCCGTTGATTGACCGGCTAAGCGGTTTGAGGAAGAGCTCTTGAATGTGCATATCTGTCCTGTAAATGTTTAAACCCTGGGTGTTTCAGGCTGAGAGGTAAAGCGATATCAAAGACCACTACTCACCAAGCGAACGTAATAGACGGCATGACGTCATCTGTTGCGCTAGGGAACAAGCGCAAACGCACGGTAGTAGTTGTTGCTTTTGATCTGCTTAAACAGCGACATCGTTTGCCCGTCGTAACGGCCTGGGTAGAACAACACCAGCGGCTTATGACCGAGTGGCCCGTGTAGGGCATTTAACAAGCTGTGCGCACGTACCATGGGCCACAGGCTGCCAACACCGGTGAGCAATACGATATCAGGCTCGTGCGACAAAGAGTGTCGGATGAGGTACGGGGCGAACTTGTCCATGTGCAGCGGCCCACGTAGCGCTTTGAGCAGTGCCGCATCGCCTTTGCTTTTTTGCATGGCAATGGCTTTATCAAGAAAACCGCGCTCGGTCAGGTAATCCTTAAGCACTTCAAGCAGATTGACCTGCGCCATTTTGATATCAGGGTGCTGGCGTGCCATTAATGAGGGGAGGAAGTTCAGGTAGGCACGCACCTGTAGTTCATGTTCAGGAGCGTAATCGAAAATCCAGAAGCCAAGCTCATTACCCAACCCTTGCCCCGCTAAAAAATCAGGCCGAGTGATTTTCTCAGCGACTTGGTTCAACCGTGCCCGAAGCTGGTCATCCTCGTGG
>NZ_JABUZF010000010.1:0-7798 GCF_014897885.1 Halomonas sp. 3D7M
AACGCCTTGGAATGAACGCTTACGATTGTGTTTCGTCCTTACAAACTGGGTCAGTTTGTTGATATTGGGGGCACGTCCGGTACGGTTAAGGATCTTAACCTGTTCGTGACCGAGTTAGTGACGCCTGACAACGTGCAAATTATTGTGCCTAATGGGCAGGCTTGGGGGGCTATCATCACTAACTTCTCTCATCACTCGACACGCCGTGTCGATCTTGTGTTCGGGATTGGCTATGACGATGATGCTGATCTGGCCATGGCGATCATCAGCGGCTTGGCCGAGGCTGACAGCCGTATCCATGGTGATCCCGCACCTTGGGTAAAAGTCACTAACCTGGGAGCCAGTAGTGTGGACCTTACCGTGCGGCTTTGGGTCGATGCGGCGGATTATTGGGATGTGAAATTTGATATGACGAAAGCTGTCAAAGAAGCCTTTGATAAGCAAGGTGTTTCAATACCTTACCCGCATTCGGTAGAAATTCAGAAAGCGGGGTAAATGTTTCCGTTGATACGGTTTGTTAAGGCGCGCCCTTTAAAGGGCGCGCTTTGCTTTCGTAGTTTGTGATGGCGGTTACTCTTAATCGTCCTCGTCCCAGTGTTCCATCGCGCGTTTGTCATCGGGAAGTCGGACGATGTCGCCTACGTTAAGCTTGTGGTGGGATTCGTGGTGGTGCCCGTGTCGGTCAAGAATGGCGGCAACGCTGCCGATGCTGACGGCATCTTCATCACGATAGGCTTCTACTTTTACCCGCACAATGCGGCCTAGATAACGGGCGGAGAGCATGGCGCCTGGGTAGGGCGGCGTGTGGTCGGGGTCATTCTTAAAAAACTCTACAACGCTTGCGCTGCCAGGTTCGTCCCATTCGATATGCTGATGCATTGTCAGTGTCCTTTTGTTGAGCGGTATCAGATAGCGTGATGTTTAAGTGTAGTGTGCGTTGGTGTGATAGAGCCAATCACTGCTGAAGCATGGGGATGTCGTGGATCCGCTGCACTCACATTCGCTGGTTGGATAGCTTTGTCTTCAAAAGAACAAGTCTTCAAAAGAACTTGTCTTCAACAGCCGTGGGGGTAATACCTTTCTGTGTGCTGTTTTCACGTTGGTTAGTGCATTAACCGATTCTTGCCGATGGTATTGGCTTATTCGTGTTGAATAGTATGGTTAACACTATGACGGCGGGGGCAGTGCTATTGGGCAAGCATTTGAGCGTTTAACCAACAGGAGATCCTAAGCCATAAGAGACGTTAAGTATCCGTATGCGAGTTGGGAGGTGGCCGGTAGGGTTTGTTACTCCTTGATGGCGAGTCTCGGGTAAGCCCTGATGTTTCCAGGCTGAAGGTTTGTAAACGGGTAGGGCAGGCATAAAGGCGCTGTAGTAAATCAGCAAGCGCTGCTTCATCTAGCTCTGGGTCTAAGCCCCCCAACCGTTCTAGCCACGTGCGCCTGATGGCGATGTAGGGAGGAACAGCGACGCCTGCGCCTAAAAAGCACTGGAGTAAGCGTTCGGATAAGCGGGGTGGTTCGCTGCCAATCAAAAGAGCATCCAGCGTGTACGTGTCTAGCTGGGGATAAAGTAAACACCATAGTTTGGCTGTTAGCGCCCGTTGCTGCATTGCAATCAGCAACCAATCAGCTTGGCTGAGATATGCGGCTTGATTGATCCTTGCGCCCAGTGGCTGGGAAGGGGTAACAAGAAAGTGCGCGCGGTAGCGTTGCTCAATGTCCGGCACGCGCGGATCGGCGGTGGCGCTGGTCACGATAATGGGAAGTGTGTGGTCTGCAAAGCCTGTTTGGCGAATAGCGCGCAGGTGACGTGGTAAAAGGGCACCTGTGACTGACGCATCAACAATAAAGCAGACCGTGCCCATGTGAGTGGCTTCCTGTGTTGTGAAACCTGTTTGTTATTAAATCTATCTGTTTGTAATCAATTGTAGGTGTGAGTTTCTTTTGGTATCAAGCTAAAGTTCACAGTGATGAGGAAAATAATAGATGCTTGATATGCACCATGTTGGTGCTTGCGGGTCTCTGGTTGGTCTTTATTGGTGCGTTTTTCTGAGCTAGGTGGCTTTTTAGGGCTAAGTTCGTTCTTTCGCAGAGCATTATGCTACATGAAGAAGCGCAGTATTTTATTTTTTATCTTTTATAAAACAAATGCTTGTTGTTTTTTTATGCCATATTGGTGCAGAGTTGGCATGTTCCGTGCTTGGTATTAGGCAGCGGCTAGCGGGTCGTAGGCAGATGCCTCTCGGCGTGCTACAACGATAGCCGGTTTGTTTAATAACTCTTTTATCGGTAGCTTACTGTCACAAGCTTAAGCCACGTTCATACCGGAGGACACTATGTCAGCCAAGACTCTCGCGCTAATCGAAGAACATGATGTTAAATGGGTAGATCTGCGTTTCACCGACACGCGCGGTAAAGAGCAGCACGTCACCGTACCGGCACGGGACGTGGACGAAGAGTTTTTTGAAAATGGTCAGATGTTCGATGGTTCCTCTATCGAGGGCTGGAAAGGCATCAACGAATCCGACATGATTCTTCGTCCTGAAGATGGCACTGGTTTCCTCGACCCCTTCACCGAAGACGCTACCCTGATCCTGCGTTGCGATATCATCGAGCCTGCCACTATGCAGGGCTATGACCGTGACCCGCGTTCTATTGCCAAGCGCGCAGAAGCTTACCTGCAGTCCACCGGCCTGGGCGACACCGCCTTCTTTGGCCCTGAGCCTGAGTTCTTCATTTTCGACGAAGTCCATTGGAAATCTGACATTCAGGGTTCCATGTACAAAATCACCTCTGATGAAGGTGCTTGGGCGACCAGTAATCAGGTAGAAGGTGGCAACTTGGGGCACCGCCCGCGCGTTAAAGGCGGCTACTTCCCGGTTCCCCCGGTTGATAGTTTCCATGACATGCGTGGTGCAATGTGTAACACCCTGGAAGCGATTGGCCAGACCGTTGAGGTTCACCACCACGAGGTTGCTAACGCGGGTCAGAACGAAATCGGCGTTAAATTCAACACGCTGGTGAAGAAAGCTGACGAAGTTCAGGAAATGAAATACGTGATCCACAACGTGGCTCACGCTTACGGCAAAACTGCTACGTTCATGCCGAAGCCGCTGGTAGGCGACAACGGGTCTGGTATGCACGTACACCAGTCGTTCTGGAAAGATGGCCAGAACCAGTTCGCGGGTGACGAGTACGCTGGGCTTTCCGAAATGGCGCTTTACTACATTGGCGGTGTGATCAAACACGCTCGTGCTCTGAACGCCTTCACGAACGCGTCTACTAACTCGTACAAGCGTTTGGTGCCAGGCTTTGAAGCGCCGGTTATGTTGGCTTATAGCGCTCGTAACCGTTCTGCCTCTATCCGTATTCCGTATACCGCCAGCCCGAAAGGTAAGCGTGTTGAAACACGTTTCCCTGACCCGACTGCTAACCCCTACCTGGCGTTCGCGGCGCTGCTGATGGCGGGTATCGACGGTATTAAGAATAAGATTCATCCTGGCGATGCCATGGATAAGAACTTGTACGACCTGCCGCCAGAAGAAGGTAAGTCAGTACCGACCGTTGCCAACAGCCTGGACCAAGCGTTGGAAGCACTCGATGCAGACCGCGCGTTCTTGACCGAAGGTGGCGTGTTTACTGATGATATGATCGATGCATACATCGACCTCAAGATGGAAGAAGTGGAGCGCATTCGCATGACCACTCACCCGATTGAGTTCGATATGTACTACAGCTGTTAAGAGCGATTGCTAAGCACAGCAGCTAGTATCACTCCCTCGGGTGTGACTGGCCTAAAACCCCGCTTCGGCGGGGTTTTTTTATACCACTGAATAGTGAGACGAAGAGGTCTGTTTGCAAGGGGAGAACGCTGTCTGCGGCGCCGCACTGATGCGGTGAGTATTTTTATTGATGATGAGTCATGCGCACTATAATGGTGCAATAAGTGACAGGCTGACCGCTCGGACTGCGCTATAACGGCTCGCTACATCCCCGCCCCCTGCTCATTAGCCGTGCAAGTGGCCAATTGGCGCGCTTTTTGCAGTTTCTCTTTCATACGCTCGATAACGCTATTTTTTACAGCGACGCTTCAGGATACGCCATGTACCAGCGCTTACTTGAACACCTCACCACTGCAGTCTTACTGCTAGACGGTGAACTCCGTGTTCGTTGGATGAACCCGGCAGCGGAAGCGTTGCTAGCGGTGAGTTTTAGCCGTGTGCAGGGCATTAGTTTAGACACTCTGTTAGGGGGCGATGAGAGTATTGATGATGTCCTCGCTAAAGCGCGGGATGCCTTTCATCCCTATACCCAACGCGAAGCACGCATTACGCCGCTGAACAGCGAGCCATTAACGGTGGACTACACCGTGACCCCGCTTTCAGCCGATGAACTATTACTCGAAGTAGAGCCCCGTGATCGGCTAATGCAGATTTCCCGGGAAGAAGCGCTGACCACCCGGCAAGAGACCATCAAAGTGTTGGCGCGGGGCTTGGCTCATGAAGTTAAAAATCCCTTAGGCGGGATTCGTGGTGCTGCCCAATTATTGGAGCGCGATCTGGATGATCCTGCACTGCGTGAATTCACCCATATTATTGTGGAAGAGGTGGATCGGCTGCGAGATTTGGTCGACTCCATGTTGGGCCCCAATCGCATCGTCAAACATGAGCCGGTCAATATCCATAAGGTGTTAGAGCGGGTGCGAGCGCTGCTGATTGCCGAGCATCCGCATATTGAGATCCGTCGTGATTATGACCCGAGTTTGCCGGATCTTTCTGGCGATGAATCTCAAATGATTCAAGCGGTGTTGAATGTGGCACGTAACGCGGTACAGGCCATGAGTGATGCAGCAACGCCTTCGCCGGAACTTATGCTGCGCACCCGCGCACGCCGCCAATTTACGCTGGGGGCTGAACGCCATCGTTTAGTCAGTGAAGTGGGGGTTATTGATAATGGCCCTGGCATACCTGAAACGTTACGTGAAACGCTTTTCTATCCCATGGTTTCTGGGCGCGCTGAAGGTAGCGGCCTAGGGCTATCAATTGCTCAATCGATTTTGCACCAACATCAAGGATTGATCGAATGCGACTCACGCCCAGGGCATACCGAATTTCGTTTACTGATTCCATTGGTTGTTAATTTCACCGGAGAAGCGTCATGACTGAGGCGACACAAACCGATGTAGCACGAGTGGTTATTGTCGATGATGACCGCGCCATCCGTTGGGTATTAGAGCGGGCCTTAGCGCAGCCAGACCTGGATATAGAGTGTATTGAACGCGCCGATACCGCGCTGGAGCGACTGTTAGAAAATCCACCGGATGTGCTGGTGACTGACATTCGTATGCCCGGCATTGATGGGCTGGATTTAATGTCCCGGGTGCGTGATGCACACCCTGACCTGCCGGTGATTGTGATGACCGCGCATTCGGATCTCGACAGTGCCGTGGCGTCTTACCAAGGGGGCGCCTTTGAATACCTGCCGAAACCCTTTGATGTGGACGAAGCGCTGGCGCTGGTGCGCCGTGCGGTCGCTCATGCAAGAGAGCGCCAGCGCCCGGTCAGCGTACCGGAAGGGTTGAGTGCTGAGATTATTGGTGAAGCGCCCGCTATGCAGGAAGTGTTTCGCGCCATCGGGCGGCTTTCCCACTCCCACATCACGGTGTTAATTAACGGTGAGTCTGGCACCGGTAAAGAGCGTGTTGCTCAGGCGCTCCATCAACATAGCCCGCGAGCAGGCAAGCCGTTTATAGCGCTGAATATGGCGGCAATTCCCCGGGACTTGATTGAGTCCGAACTATTCGGCCATGAGAAGGGCGCGTTTACAGGGGCAGCGCAACAGCGCCAAGGTCGCTTTGAACAGGCTAACGGCGGAACGCTGTTTCTTGATGAAATTGGTGACATGCCCGCTGAAACGCAAACGCGCTTGCTGCGTGTGTTAGCGGATGGTGAATTCTATCGCGTGGGTGGCCATACGCCTGTAAAAGTTGATGTACGTATTATTGCCGCGACCCATCAGAATCTAGAATCGTTAGTTGACGATGGGCGGTTTCGCGAGGACTTGTTCCACCGCTTAAACGTGATTCGCGTTCATCTGCCGCGCCTTTCCGAACGTCGGGAAGATATTCCGCGTTTAACGCGTCATTTCTTAGCGGAAGCTGCCAAAGAGCTGACCACCGATATCAAGGTGTTAACGCCCGAAGCAGAAGCGCATCTTACCCGTTTGCCGTGGCCGGGTAATGTTCGTCAATTAGAAAATATTTGCCGTTGGCTAACGGTCATGGCTTCCGGCCGCGAAATTCTCATTGAGGACTTGCCCCCAGAACTGCTCTCGGTCAGCGCTTCTGAAGGTAGTGTTTATGGCGATTGGCGTTCCGCGTTCAGGGATTGGGCTGACCACGCCCTGGCAGAAGGCCATACCCATCTGCTGGAAGAAGCCGTGCCGGATTTTGAACGTATTCTGATTGAAACGGCGCTGAAACATACCGGTGGGCGCAAAGGGGAAGCTGCCGAATTGCTCGGCTGGGGGCGCAATACTCTTACTCGTAAATTGAAAACGCTGCTGCCTGCGCTGGCAGATGATGCCTAACCGCCCCTTCTTTTAACAAATAACCTGTTAGCGACCAATCTATTCGCAACCCATCTGTCAGCGGTTACTCCGCCGCTGGCAGTACAAAAACAGCATCTGCTAATGCAGAGTCGGGTGACTCGCAGGTTTCTGTTGACCAGGGCAGTAAGCTGAAGGTGTGATCTACCCCCAGCCCATCAAGTTGGTGGGGCACACCATCTTGGTAAATTACATGGCCTAAACCCATTAAGCCAACGGCCAATTTACCCTCCAAGGCGGCGTTAGTCAGCCCTTCGGCCATCGCGACATCCCAGCTAAGCTGGGCCTGTAAAAAGCGTCTTAGCATAGCGGGGTCGTCGTCACCCATTGCATGCTGGTCAAATACCTCTTTTAAGCGCATTTCATAGCCAGCGCTTGGCGGTAACGGTGCAGGTATATGGTGTCGCTGGTCGGCAGGCACGCTGCTGAAGCCGTCACGAGCTAAGCGCTGACGCAGCTCGGGCGTAATGTTGAGGGCGATCAGAGGAATCTGTTGAACACGCGCGAAATGGAGAATGGGTAAGTAAAGATCAGCATCAAACCCCCAGTTCTCCTCCCAGCCGGACTGTTCCAGCAGCGCTTCTTCGGATAACAAGCCCGCAACCCAATCATCGAGTGCGGGTTGCGCTTCCCGGGGCAGCATTTCTAACCCGATGACCATATCGTCACGCAGCGCGTAAAGCCCCGCTAGGGTGTACAACTGCCAGCGGTGGTGGTCAACGGCATCATGCTGCTCGCCCAATAGGACAACCTGGTGCTGTATTGCTTGGGCTAAAACAGCGCTGTTAGCAACGACATGTTGCGATTGCCACCACTGGCCAGGAAGAGGGCGGCTGGCATGAGCCGCTAAAGGTAGCCAGCCTAGAGTCATGGCAGCGATGAAATGGTGGCGCATGGGCGTTGTGTCCTAGCGTTCTTCTGCTTTAAGGCGATTGATCTCAGTCAGAATAGCTTCTGCTTCTTCCGTCAATGTGGCGTTAGCTCTCATGTCACCATTGCGCGAAGCTTGCATTGCGGCCTGTAATTTACGCTCGTAATCTTGCTGAAGTTTTTTCTTGGGATCGCGTTTAAATAGACCAAGCATGAGTATTCTCCTGTTGTTTGTACATCATTTGTATAGCTTTGCTTGGCGTATGTCGACTATTTTCCCGAGTCACCACACCGCCATTCCCGAGTGGGGTAATCGGGA
>NZ_JABUZF010000193.1:0-694 GCF_014897885.1 Halomonas sp. 3D7M
AGTGCCCTCGGTGTAGTCGTCGTCGGAATCCTTGAGCCATGCGAACATCTTGCGCAGCTCACGGCCGGTGGTTTCGATCGGGTGTGTCTCTTCCTTCGAACGCAGCAGTCGTCGTCCGCGTCCTTGAGCCAGGAGAACATCTGGCGCAGCTCGCGGCCGGTCTTCTCGATCGGGTGGGCCTCGCCCCGGGCGCGGAGCTCCTTGAACTCGGGCGCACCGGCCTTCTGGTCGTCCATGAAGCGCTGCGCGAAGGCGCCGGACTGGATGTCGGCGAGGACCGCCTTCATGTTCTCCTTCACGTCGGGGGTGATGACGCGGGGGCCGGAGACGTAGTCGCCGTACTCCGCGGTGTCGGAGATGGACCAGCGCTGCTTGGCGATGCCGCCCTCGACCATGAGGTCGACGATGAGCTTCAGCTCGTGCAGCACCTCGAAGTAGGCGATCTCGGGCTGGTAGCCGGCCTCGGTGAGGGTCTCGAAGCCGTACTGCACGAGCTGGGAGGCGCCGCCGCAGAGCACGGCCTGCTCGCCGAACAGGTCGGTCTCGGTCTCCTCGGTGAAGGTCGTCTCGATGACGCCGGCGCGGGTGCCGCCCACGGCCTTGGCGTAGGACAGGGCGAGGGCGTGGGCCTGGCCGGAGGCGTCCTTCTCGACGGCGATCAGCGCGGGCACGCCGCGGCCGGCCTCGAACTCGC
>NZ_JABUZF010000201.1:0-6954 GCF_014897885.1 Halomonas sp. 3D7M
CCATCCGATATCGAGCGCGTTATTGACTCAGCCCGCGCACGTGCGGTCTCGGAAGGGCAGCGTGTATTACATGTATTGCCCCAAGAGTTCTCAATCGATGCTCAAGGTGGTATCCGTGAACCTTTAGGAATGTCAGGCGTTCGTTTAGAGGCGCAGGTTCACCTTGTGACAGCGGCATTGAACGCCGTTCAAAATATTGAGAAATGTGTTAGGCGATGTGGTCTGGACGTTGACGCAATCATTCTTGAACAGCTAGCTTCTAGTATGGCGGTGCTTACCGAAGACGAGCGAGAATTAGGCGTTTGCATGGTGGATATTGGTGGGGGAACCACTGATATGGCCATTTTCAGTGAAGGTGCCATTCGCCATACTGCCGTTATACCGATAGCGGGCGACCAAGTCACTAATGACATAGCAATGGCATTGCGCACACCAACGCAGCATGCCGAAGAGATTAAAGTTAAATACGCTTGCGCACTGACACAGCTGGCGGCAAGCGATGAAATGATTAAAGTTCCCAGCGTAGGAGATCGTCCGGCTCGTGATTTATCGCGACAGGCACTTGCTGAAGTGGTTGAGCCGCGTTACGAGGAACTATTTACGTTGGTGAGAGACGAATTACGCCGTAGTGGCTATGAAGATATGGTGGCTGCTGGTGTTGTGCTCACTGGTGGCACCTCGCGTATGGAAGGGGTTAGCGAATTGGCAGAAGAGATTTTTCATATGCCTGTTCGTATTGCATGTCCGCAAAATGTCAAAGGGTTGGCTGATGTGGTACGCAATCCAATTTATGCAACAGGTGTGGGTTTACTGCATTATGCATTGCAAGAAGCGCGACATGGGCAAGGCCTAGAAAGCCACGGGGAAGTCGTTGCTGCGCATAAAGGACGCAACGAAGTCGTCAGGCGTGATATCAAGGAAGGTCAATCGGCGCTGGTAAGAATTAAAGGCTGGTTCAAAGGAAATTTCTGACAGGGCCGCAAGCGCGGTTCAGGAGACGGGGCTTATGTTCGAATTGGTAGATAACGCACCCTCGAGCAGTGCGGTCATCAAAGTGGTCGGTGTTGGCGGTGGCGGTGGCAACGCGGTCAACCACATGGTCGAAAGTAATATCGAAGGCGTTGAGTTTATCTGCGCTAATACCGACGCTCAAGCGCTTAAGCGAGTGTCTGCAAAAACAGTCTTGCAGCTTGGTGGTGAAATCACCAAGGGGCTTGGGGCCGGTGCCAATCCTGAAGTCGGCCGTCAAGCCGCCATGGAAGACCGTGACCGCATCGCTGAGTTATTAACCGGTGCAGATATGGTATTCATCACGGCTGGCATGGGTGGTGGTACAGGTACCGGCGGTGCGCCTGTTGTTGCTCAGGTTGCCAAAGAGTTAGGTATTTTGACGGTTGCCGTGGTAACTCGCCCCTTCCCGTTTGAAGGGCCGAAGCGCATGCGCGCCGCTGAAGAAGGTATGAAAGAGCTTTCTGAGCACGTTGATTCGTTGATCACTATTCCCAACGAAAAACTGCTTTCTGTGCTAGGTAAGAACGCCACGCTGCTAACCGCCTTCAGCGCTGCTAACGATGTGTTGTTGGGGGCCGTTCAAGGTATCGCAGAGCTGATTACCAGCCCAGGCATTATTAACGTCGATTTTGCTGATGTTCGCACCGTTATGTCCGAAATGGGCATGGCGATGATGGGTACCGGTGGGGCAACTGGCGAGAATCGTGCTCGCGAAGCGGCTGAAAAAGCCATTCGTAGCCCGCTACTTGAAGACATTGATCTGCACGGTGCTCGCGGTATTTTGGTTAATATTACTGCTGGCCCTGACTTGTCGATCGGTGAGTTCAATGACGTAGGTGCTACAGTTCAAGAGTTTGCTTCTCAGGAAGCAACTATTGTGGTGGGTACCTCTATCGACATGGAAATGTCCGATGAGCTACGTGTGACCGTGGTGGCTGCTGGGCTGGATGGTAACAAAGGCAAAGTTGCCTCACGTGAGCCAGTGCGTCGGTCTGCTGCTGAAGCGTCCTCAGATTACCGCAAGTTGCAACAGCCAACTGTCATGCGTCAGCAGGCAACGGCGCGTAAAGAAGCGCCTGAGCCCGCTGCAAAACCTCGGGCCGAGAAGCGTCGCGCGCCTGATGCAGATGACTATTTGGACATTCCCGCATTTTTACGCCGTCAGGCAGATTAACTGACGCTATCGGGGTCATTGAAACAGCAAACGAGAGTTTTATTGGTTAAAACGCTCGTTTGCTGTTAAAGTGAACACTGTTTCTTAACTTTCTTTCCCCTAGCGGTACTTGTCGGCACTTTTGCCGGTGACCGCCGTCATTAGAGTTCGACCACTGCCCATGATCAGACAACGCACATTACAAAACGTCATTCGCGCCACCGGAGTGGGTCTGCACTCTGGCAAAAAAGTCCACTTGGCTTTGCGCCCGGCGCCAGCTAATACCGGAATTGTATTTATCCGGACCGACCTGGAGCCTGTGGTTCACGTGCCGGCTCGTGCCGAATTGGTGGAAGACACCACATTATGCACCGCGCTTTCTTACCGCGGTGTGAAAGTCGCGACGGTCGAACATTTAATGTCGGCATTTGCTGGATTGGGCATTGATAATGCCTATGTCGATGTAAGTGCGCCTGAAGTGCCTATCATGGACGGCAGCGCCAGTCCATTTGTGTTCTTAATTCAGTCAGCTGGCATTTTAGAGCAAGATGCACCTAAGCAATTTATCCGCATTAAGCGTCGTGTTGCCGTCAGTGATGGCGACAAAGAAGCCGTCTTTTTGCCTCATCAAGGGTTTAAAGTCTCCTTTTCAATCGACTTTAATCACCCTGTATTTGAGCAACAAAAACAAACCGCGTTAATCGATTTTTCAACAACGTCGTTTGTGAAAGAGGTTTCTCGTGCACGTACCTTCGGGTTTATGCGCGATCTGGAATTTTTGCGATCCAATAATCTTGCGCTTGGCGGTAGCTTAGACAATGCCATTGTTGTCGATGATTACCGCATCGTTAACGAAGGTGGCTTGCGCTATGACGATGAGTTCGTCAAGCATAAAGTGCTGGATGCTATTGGTGATTTGTACCAACTTGGCCACAGTTTGATTGGTGAGTTCCAGGGGGTTAAATCAGGCCATGCGCTCAACAATCGGTTGTGCCGCGAGTTGTTAGCGCAGCCCGACGCCTATGAAATCGTCACCTTTGAAGAAGACAAAGCGGTTGCACCTATCTCTTACTCGGCACCTGCAATGGCATAGATTGCACGCTTGTTGGGCGGGTGAGTTGCATGTGGCAATAGTAAAAAGCACCGCTAAAGCGGTGCTTTTTTGCGTATTGGCGCTGGCAATGCATGGCTATGAATGTTTGTCATCTGAATGATTAGGTGCATGCGCCGCAAGACGCTCCAGGGCGTTTCTAAGCGAGGGGTTGTCAGTGTCTTTAGCGCATTCAGTTAGCGTTTTTCCTGCGTTTTCTGAGAGGGTGCGCGTGTAGCGCTTGGGGCTTTCAATCGGCCGAACGGGCCGCACTTTCAAAGTAAAGCCAGTAACGCTTTCAAACCCTGGCAACTGATGCAGTAGGGTTAGCAATCGCGGCTGTTCATAGCGTAACCACGTTAGCCAGCTTGCTTGGCCACTTATTAGCGTCAATCGTCCGTCCCGAAAGCCCCCGACGAAAATATGCTCACGCATTGCTTCAGGAAGGTGGGCGCGTAAATGGCGCTGAGCCTGATCAATTAAGCGGGACTGTCGCATAAGCTGTCCAGCGCTGCCCGACTTAGTCAGCAGTTGGGTAATGGGCTGTGCGCGGGATCGCTTAACCTTTATACTCATTAACTTGATTCCTGGAACGTTGCTGGCTGCGCCACACTCGCGGTTGCCACCAGCGTTCTGTATTGTCTTTTAATTGATAGAGCCTAACACGCTCGGGAGCCAGTCCACAGCATGTCATCAACGCCAGATGTTTTGTCTGCTTCGCCGCGGCGGCAACGCCGAAACGGCCTAGCGCGTTGGTGGCTGGCAGGCCTCTTAGTGAGCTGTTTGTTACCTGCTAGTTTACATCCTTCAGATGCATTTCGTAGTGGTGAGCGCGGCGTCATCATCTGTTTTTGGGTGCCCGCGATGCTGCGTGCCCAATCTGAATGGATCGCCAAGAAGCGCTGTGCGCTGCGCCGCTGGGTACGAAAAAAAACGCGCATCCATCCTGTCGTCTTGCACGGTTCCCGCTATTTTCTTCATATCCCACGTCGATTGGTTGCCGCGATTGATGTGCTGACCCCTCGTGGTCCGCCAGCTCAGCTGTCCGTTTACTAAATTTACCCTTATTTGCCTTATATAAAAGGGCGTGCCTGAATGGGGCGCTCGTGAAGATTTGGAACTTTCATGATTAATAATTTGTTACGTAAAGTTGTTGGCTCTAAAAATGATCGCGACGTTAAACGCATGCAAAAAAGTGTGCTCAGTATTAACGTTTTAGAGCAGGCGCTTGAAGGGGTGAGTGACGCTGAGTTGCAGGAAAAAACAGGGCTGCTCCGTCAAAAATTAGCAGAAGGCGCGTCTGTTGATAGTTTGTTGCCTGAAGCATTTGCCGTCGTGCGAGAGGCCAGTAAGCGGGTAATGAAAATGCGCCACTTTGACGTCCAGATGGTCGGTGGCATGACGTTGCATCGTGGCCGTATTGCGGAAATGAAAACCGGTGAGGGTAAAACCCTGGTGGCGACGCTGGCCGTCTATTTAAATGCGCTGCCAAGCAAGGGTGTGCATGTTGTCACCGTTAACGACTACCTTGCTCGCCGTGATGCTGAGTGGATGCGGCCCTTGTATGAGTTTCTTGGGCTATCGGTAGGCGTTATCTATGCTGGTCAAACGGGTGAAGAGAAGCGCCATGCCTATCAGTGTGACATCACTTACGGTACTAACAATGAGTTTGGTTTCGACTATCTGCGCGACAACATGGCGTTCTCGCTTGAGGATAAAGTGCAGCGTGGCCTGCATTACGCCATTGTCGATGAAGTCGACTCTATTTTAATTGATGAGGCCCGTACGCCGTTAATTATCTCGGGCGCAGTGGATGAAAACACTGATTTGTATGGCATTGTGAATCGTCTGGCTCAACAGTTAGAGCAAGGTGAAGCCTCTGAAGACAGCGATGCGCCGGTTACGGGAGATTTCCTGCTTGATGAAAAACAAAAGCAGGTAGAGCTTACCGAGCAGGGGCATAACAAAGTTGAAGAGCTAATGCGTGCCGAAGGGTTGTTGGGCGAGGGCGAGTCGCTTTATGCCGCACAAAACCTAAACTTGCTTCAGCATATGCATTCCGCGCTGCGCGCACGGCATCTTTATCATTTAGACGTTGACTACATCGTGTCTGAAGGCCAGGTCGTCATCGTTGATGAGCATACTGGGCGTAGTATGCCGGGACGCCGATGGTCAGAAGGGCTGCACCAAGCGGTTGAAGCGAAAGAAGGGGTGACGGTTCAGCGAGAGAGCCAGACACTGGCATCGACTACTTTCCAGAACTATTTCCGTTTGTATGAAAAGCTCGCAGGTATGACCGGCACCGCTGATACCGAAGCGTTCGAATTTCGGCAAATTTATGGCCTGGATGTGGTCGTTATTCCAACGAATCGACCGCTTGCTCGTAAAGATCTGAATGATTTGGTTTATCTGAGTGCGGAAGAGAAATACGAAGCGATTATTAAAGATGTGAGGGCTGAAACCGAGGCCGGGCGCCCCGTGCTCGTCGGTACTGCATCGATTGAAACCTCTGAGTACCTAGCTCGCCTTATGCGCGAAGCTGGCCTGGCGTTTAATGTTCTGAATGCTAAACAGCACCAAAGCGAAGCAGAAATCATCGCTCAAGCAGGTCGTCCTGGCGCCATTACTATTGCAACGAATATGGCGGGTCGTGGTACCGATATCGTCCTGGGGGGGAACTGGGAAGCAGAAGCAGCTAAGCTGCAGAATCCCACTCAAGAACAGATTGATGCGCTAAAGGCAGAGTGGCAGAAGCGTCATGATGGTGTTTTAGAAGCGGGTGGCTTGCATGTGATTGGTTCTGAGCGCCATGAGTCCCGTCGTATTGATAACCAGTTGCGTGGCCGTGCGGGACGTCAAGGTGACCCAGGCTCTACACGCTTCTTCCTCTCGTTAGAAGACAGTTTGATGCGCTTGTTTGGTTCTGACCGAGTGAAGCGCTTGATGCTGGCTCTTGGGCTAGAGCGCGGTGAGGCGATTGAGCACAAGATGGTGTCTAACGCTGTCGAGCGCGCCCAGAAAAAAGTAGAGGGGCGCAACTTTGATATCCGCAAGCAGTTGCTTGAATACGATGATGTCGCTAACGACCAGCGCCGAGTTATCTACGAACAGCGTAATGAAATTCTTTCCGCTGATGAGGTTTCCGACGCCGTTATCGGTATTCGTGAAGAAGTCATGGAAGATGCCATCAGTGATTATGTGCCTCCTCAGAGCTTGGCTGAGCAGTGGGATTTGCCTGGGTTAGAGGCGCATCTTAAAACTGAATTCAATCTTGATGCTCCTGTTACGCAGTGGGCGGCAGAGGATGAGCGTTTCAGTGAAGAGAAGCTGCGTGAGCGTTTACAAACGATGCACCGCGATGCGTATCAAGCCAAAATTGAGGCTGCTGGTGCCACGTTGATTCGCCGTTTTGAAAAACAAGTCATGCTCCAGGTATTGGATACCCGTTGGAAAGAGCATCTTCAGTCGATGGATCACTTGCGTCGCGGTATTCATTTGCGTGGTTACGCCCAGAAGAACCCTAAGCAAGAGTACAAGCGAGAGTCCTTCGAGTTGTTTCAGCATCTGCTAACGAACATCAAAGCTGACGTTACGCGTATTTTAAGCCATGTTCAGGTTCGTCAGCCTGAAGAGGTTGATGCGTTAGAGCAAAAGCGCCGTGAAGAGTCAGTACGTGAACGTGCGACAGCAGCAAGCCGCC
>NZ_JABUZF010000201.1:6971-13688 GCF_014897885.1 Halomonas sp. 3D7M
AAGCCGCCACGACGACCCTAACGCCCAGCAGGACGATGTTTCACAGGACGCGCCAGGGGCTGATGGTCGTCCGCTGCGTCGTGAAGGACCGAAAGTAGGGCGCAATGATCCGTGCTCATGTGGGTCCGGTAAAAAATATAAGCAGTGCTGCGGAAAACTAAGCTAATCACGCGTGGCGAAATTGAGCGCAAAGGAGAAAAACATGGCGGTGGGAAATCTTGCTTTTCCGGAATTGCCACCCCTTAATGGGGTGCGCCTGGGTAGTGCAATGGCAGGTATTAAAAAGCCGGATCGCCGTGATGTTGTGGTGATTGAGCTACCTGAAACTGCCACGGTAGCTGGGGTTTTTACTCGTAATGCGTTTTGTGCTGCCCCAGTGGTCGCTGCGAAAGCGCATCTTGAAGCGTGTGCAAGCGCAGGGCGTGTGCCTCGCTACTGGTTGGTAAATACTGGCAATGCCAATGCTGGTACTGGCGCATCAGGCTTGCAGGATGCTTATGCCAGCTGTGAAGCGCTTGCTGAGCAAATGGGCGTTGATAAAAGCCAGGTCTTGCCCTTTTCAACCGGCGTGATAGGCGAACCTCTTCCCATGACGCGCCTGCTTGCCGGTATACCCCATGCGCTAAATTCCTTAACGGATACTAGCCTTGCTTGGCAGCAAGCGGGTGAGGGAATTCTAACCACGGATACCCGTGCCAAGGGCGCAACGGCAACCGTTTCAATTGGCGATCAGCAGGTCACGATCAACGGTATTACCAAAGGTTCAGGCATGATTAAGCCTAATATGGCGACCATGTTGGGCTTTGTAGTAACGGATGCGGCGATTGCACAGCCGTTGTTAGCAAGTTTGTTACGTGAAACGGTAGATCACTCCTTCAACTGCATCACTGTCGATAGCGATACATCAACCAACGATGCGTGCATGTTGGCAGCGACAGGTACCGGCGCTCGCATCGAAAACGAAGAGCAGGTGGCCATTTTCCGCAATGCGCTGCAATGCGTCATGACCGAGCTTGCTCAAGCGATTATTCGTGATGGCGAAGGGGCAACTAAGTTTGTGACGCTCCAGGTGGATGAAGCGACCACTCGGCAGGAAGCCTTGGATGTCGCTTTTACCGTTGCTCACTCGCCGCTGGTGAAGACTGCGCTCTACGCTTCTGATGCTAACTGGGGGCGTATTCTAGCCGCTGTTGGGCGCGCGCCGGTTGAGGCATTCGATGTTAACCAAGTCGTGATTGATTTGGGTGACGTTCGCTTGGTTGAACAGGGTGGCCGTGCCGACAGTTATACAGAGGCTGCGGGCAGTGCCGTCATGGCGCAGGAAGAGATCATCATTCGCATTAATTTGGGCCGTGGTGAAGAGAGTGCCACTATGTGGACCTCGGACCTATCTCATGACTATGTGACTATCAACGCGGATTACCGTAGCTGAAGTGCACTGAAAAGTAGCCAAAAACAGTTGCAGTGACGTGCTAATGCAGCGAGATAGCGTCGTCTTTGGTTAGGGCGGCGCGCAAAAAGTGGGTAAAGACGTAATGAGTGTAATGGTAAAACGACGAGTTCATGTCGCGGCGGCTGCAATGATCAGCGCCGATCAGAAGCGGGTGCTGATTGCGCGTCGGCCCTCTAATGTCGATCAAGGGGGCCTATGGGAGTTTCCTGGGGGTAAGCTGGCGCCTTATGAAACAGGCTTGGAAGGTCTCAAGCGTGAGCTTCACGAAGAGCTTGGCGTCGAGATTGTACGGGCCCGGCCTCTTATCCGTGTTCATCATGAGTATCCTGATAAGCACATCCTGCTAGATGTTTGGCAAGTCCAAGAGTTTGCAGGTGAGCCGTTTGGCCGTGAGGGGCAGGCTGTGCGCTGGGTGCCTATGGAAGAGTTGGTGAACTATCCTTTCCCTGCCGCTAACTTGCCTATTTTGCGTGCGGTGATGTTGCCCACCGATTATCTGATTACCGGCGAAGAAGCTGACGAAGAGCGTTTCGATAGCTTGTTAGAAAGAGCGCTTAGTGAGGACGGTGTCAGACTCGTACAGCTGCGGGCAAAAAATCTTGATGAAGCGGCATACATTGCCCGTGCTGAGCGCGCGCTGCGCCTTTGCCGTCAGTACGATGCAAAGCTGTTGCTGAATGGCGAGCCTGCATTGCTTGATGCTGTTGATGCTGACGGTATTCATTTAACCAGCGCACGGTTAATGGACCTTGAGCGTCGCCCGATTGCAGAAAATAAATGGCTCTCGGCATCGACTCACGATCAAAAGCAACTTTCTCAGGCGGCAGTTTTGGGTTGTGATTTTGTCACGCTGTCGCCGTTGCGCACTACGCCTTCTCATCCTGAAGTGGCGCCACTGGGGTGGCATGACTTCCAGCAGCTAGTGGAACGTGCTGGTATGCCGGTATTTGCACTGGGTGGTATGACACGTTTTGATGCTAACCATGCACGCGCTGTTGGCGCTCAGGGAATTGCGTCTATTCGTGATTTTTGGAAGTAAAGCCAATCGCCACACGTTAGCTTTTTGAATGCTGCGCCTGCTCTCGATGAGAGCAGGCGTCTATGTTTTTATCAATCGCGATAGCGGCGTGTTAAGTCACCGTAAGCATCAATACGGCGGTCGCGCAAATAAGGCCAAATACGCCGAGTGTTCTCGCTGCGCGCCATATCGATGTTGACGACTAGTTGCTGCGTCTCTTCACCTGCATGCGCTAGCATTTCTCCCTGTGGGCCGCATACAAAACTTCCTCCCCAAAACGCAATGCCGTTACCAACGCCAGAGTGGTCGGGTTCAAAGCCGACTCGGTTAGCGACTAGCACGGGCAGCCCGTTAGCGACGCCATGGGAGCGCTGTATAATTGTCCAAGCATCTTTCTGACGGGCTTTTTCAGCGTCATCATCACTTGGATCCCAGCCGATGGCCGTGGGGTAGAGAAGCAGCTCCGCACCACTTAGTGCCATTAAGCGTGCCGCTTCCGGGTACCATTGGTCCCAACAAACCAGAATACCTAGCCGCCCAACAGAGGTGTCAATAGGCGTGAAGCCTTGGCCACGTCTGTCGTCAACATCGCCAGGGGTAAAGTAAAACTTTTCGTAAAAGGCCGGATCATCCGGGATGTGCATTTTACGGTACTGTCCTACACGTCCTTTTGCGCGGTCATAAACGACGGCTGTATTGTGGTAAAGCCCCGCCGCCCGTTTTTCAAACAACGACCCCACCAGCACAATATTCAGCTCCTTGGCTAGTTCGGCCAGGTGCTGACCAGTAGGGCCGTCTAATGGTTCAGCCAAATCAAACAGTGCAGGGTCTTCGTACTGGCAAAAGTAGTGCGTGGCATGCAGCTCCTGAAGCAACACTAATTGTGCGCCTTGGCTAGCAACTGAGCGTATGCCTGCTTCGCTGGCAGCAAGACTACGTGCTTTATCTGGCCACGCGGGCTGTTGAACAACACCGACGGTTAAGCTGTTAGACATGATGGCTCCTTAGGATTGACTAAGCGCAGGGGCAAGGGTGCCTTTCGGTAGCTGCATGGTTAAGCAGTGAAGGCTGCCATGCTGGCGAATGACG
Organism: Halomonas sp. 3D7M; assembly: GCF_014897885.1. Taxonomy (NCBI): domain Bacteria; kingdom Pseudomonadati; phylum Pseudomonadota; class Gammaproteobacteria; order Oceanospirillales; family Halomonadaceae; genus Halomonas; species Halomonas sp. 3D7M. The sequence continues at coordinate 10,532 of NZ_JABUZF010000201.1, forward strand.
CTATTACACTCGATAGGAATCAGGGTGTGTTCTGGAAAGGCAATACTCAACGCTTGCAGCGCGACCAGGTCGGCGGGATCGCCGTAAGTGGGCACCAGTACGGCATTATTGATAATTAAAAAATTCGCATAGGTAGCCGGGAGGCGATGACCATCTTCAGGATCAAAGCAGGCCTGTGGCCACGGCAAGGCGATTAACTGGTAGGGCTCGCCGTTGCGCTGGCGAAACGCCATGAGCTCTTGCTCCATTGCGTTTAGCGCTGGATAGTGAGGATCAGTCGGGTCGTCGCAGCGGACATACGCAATGGTAGAGGGATTGCAAAAGCGCGCGAGCGTATCAACATGACTGTCAGTATCGTCACCTTCAAGATGCCCATTGGCTAGCCATAGGACTCGATCGACGCCAAAATCTTCCGCTAACTGGGCTTCAACATCCGTACGCGAAAGTGACGGATTGCGGTTGGGGTTCAGTAAGCAGGCTTCAGTGGTTAGCAGCGTGCCCTCTCCGTCGGTTTCAATCGCGCCGCCTTCTAGCACCATGCTGCGTGGAGCGATGGGGCAGGTCCACACCCCTGCATCGTTCAGCCACTGAGTGAGGCGATTGTCATGCTCGGCAGGAAATTTACCGCCCCAGCCAGTAAACGTGTAATCCAGCATGAGTGGCTGCTGCGTTTCGTCCACCACGGTGATCGGCCCATGGTCTCGGGCCCAAGTGTCATCCGTGGGAGCGACAATGAGCATCAGTTGTTGTTGGGCAATGCCATAGGCCTCAAACGTCGCAGCCAAGCGATGCTGGGTGGTGTCATCAGGAACGCTGATTAACACGCGCTGATAGCGTGTCGTGGCAATCACGATACGCTCAAGTGTTGCTTCGATGCGCGATAACAGCGGTGCCCAGTCGCCGTCTGGGCGGGGCCAAGTCAGTTGCAAGCCGTCTTGGGGGGACCACTCGGGCAATAAACGGTAAGTCTTGTTAGCCAACGTCACGAATGCTCTTAATAGTCGAAAAAATCCTTGCCCTAAAGACAAGCAGAATGGGCGCAATTTAGGGGCTCGCTTAGCAACATGCAAGCGTTACCGTGCTTGAGGGAACGCTAGGCAGACTTGTTACTCTAACGCAGCGTTCGTACATGCACCCATGCTAAAAAAACCGTACCATGGACGCTTATTACTAAGGAATGATGCCATGCTTGATCGTTTGCCTTTTCTGGTGGGGCTGCGCTACGTGCGCGCTAAACGCCGGAACCACTTTATTTCATTTATTTCGCTAACTTCAATGCTGGGGTTAATGCTTGGCGTGGCAGTGCTGATACTTGTGCTGTCGGTGATGAATGGTTTTGATCACGAGCTGCGTACTCGAATTTTGGGCATGGTGCCTCACACTAAAATTGAATCACAAGCAGGGTTAGTTGAGTGGCAGGCGTTAGCAGAGCAGCTTGTTGAGCGAGAGCGAGTTATTGGTGCAGCGCCCTATGTTGAACAGCAAGGTATGTTTTCAGCGGGTGGCAGAAACCAAGGCGCTATGGTGAATGGCATTCACCCAGACTGGGAAGATCAAGTGTCGATTATTGGTGAGCATATGCGCCAAGGTCAGCTTTCTGATCTGGTGCCTGGTGAGTGGCACGTAGTGCTGGGGTCTATGCTGGCACGCCGCTTGGGCGTTGGGGTAGGTGATCGCGTCACGCTACTTGTTCCAGAGGCATCGATTACACCCGCAGGGGTTTTTCCAAGACTCAAGCGATTCACTGTTAGCGGTATCTTTAGTGTAGGCGCTGATTTAGACGCTAATCTGGCCTATGCCAATATTGAAGATATGCAAACGTTAGCGCGCTTGGGCGACGCGGTGGGTGGCCTACGGCTGGAGCTAGATGACCTGTTCGTGGCTGGCAGTGAAACGCAAGCGATTGTTAACGAACTTGGCGCAGGGTACCGCGGTACGGATTGGACTGCTTCCCATGGCAGTCTATTTCAAGCGATTCAGATGGAAAAGCGCATGATTGCACTGCTGCTTACGGTCATTATTGCCGTTGCCGCATTTAATATAGTGTCTACGCTAGTGATGGTAGTGACCGATAAGCGAGCGGATATTGCCATTTTACGCACCATAGGCGCCACCCCACGTTCGATCATGGGGATTTTTATCGTGCAAGGGCTCACCATCGGTCTGATAGGTATTGCGATTGGCGTTACTGTGGGTGTTCTCCTGGCACTGACTGTCTCTGATTTGATCAGTTGGTTTGAAACAACTTTCGGTATTCAGTTCTTGGATGCCGGGGTTTACTTTATTAGTGACTTGCCCTCTCAACTGCAGTGGGGTGATGTGCGTGATATTGTCATCGCTGCCTTTGGTCTGACCTTCCTCTCGACGCTTTATCCCGCTTGGCGGGCCGCTCGGGTTCAGCCTGCCGATGTACTGCGTTATGAATAAGGAAGTAACGATGACCTCAAGTACCCAGCACTCAACCACAGTTATGTTGGAATGTAACAGCCTGACACGGGTATATAGCGAAGGCCCTCAAGATCTTACCGTATTAGATCAGCTTGAGCTTAAGGTACATGCTGGAGAGCGTGTTGCCATTGTAGGGAGCTCAGGCTCGGGTAAAACAACGCTGTTAAACCTGCTGGGAGGGCTTGATCGGCCTAGCGCTGGTAGCGTAGTGATTGCTGGTGAGCCGTTAGCCGGTCTTAACGAAGCGGCATTAGGCCGTTTTCGGAACCGCTATATCGGCTTTGTCTATCAGTTTCATCACTTGCTAGCTGAGTTCACTGCGCTAGAGAACGCCGCGCTGCCGTTAATTATTCGTGGCCAGTCTAAGAAGGCAGCGGAGCAGCGGGCTATGCAGTTGCTCGAACGAGTGGGCATGAAAGCGCGAGCAGATCATAAACCGGGCGAACTTTCGGGAGGGGAGCGTCAGCGGGTGGCCATTGCCCGTGCATTAGTGACAGATCCCCGTCTTGTGCTAATGGATGAGCCAACCGGGAATCTTGATCAAACCACGGCAGGTACCATTTTAGCGCTTATGGATGAATTGGCTAAAGAGAGTGCCTGCGCGTTTGTTATTGTGACTCATGATGTCAGTTTGGCTGCCCATCAGGATCGGGTATTAAGGCTGGATAGTGGGCGGTTAATTGAGCAGAACAGCGACTAATACCCTAGG
>NZ_JABUZF010000201.1:13770-20272 GCF_014897885.1 Halomonas sp. 3D7M
GCTTCCAGTGATGGGAAACATGCCAGCGCCAAATTAGCCGTATGACGATATTGGCAAGCATGGCTGATAGTAAGGCAGAAATTAACGATCCAAGCATTAGCGGTGGCAGGATGTCGTGCATTTGTTCTGCAATCCAGCGCGTGGATATACGCGATGGTGCCTCTCTCACTGGTGCTTCTAACAGAAACGTGCCAATTCGATAATTAAAATAAAAAATAACCGGCATGGTAAGTGGATTGGTAATCCACACCAACCCTACCGAAAGTGCCAAGTTACAACGGCTAAATTTTGCCCCCAGTGCTGCAACTACCATTTGAAACGGTATAGGCAGCATGGCGCAAAAAAGCCCCACGCTGAATGCGTTTGCAACGCTTCGACGTGTTAAAAGCCATAACCCGGGGTCCGCAATTAACGGCGCAATAAAGCGTAGTGAGCGCTGTCGCCTTAATGTGTCGGGTTTGGGCATGTAGCGCTGCAGGAAACGGCGCGGCATGTCAGGTACTCTTTCGATTGGTACATCCTATTATCCATATAGCAGCGTGCTTCGGCTATGGCGTGGGTATGAATGACCCAGTTCCAAGGAGGGGATATGCAACTAGGCGCTGCACTACCGGCTGCCTTGGCAGTATTGATGGGGGCACTAGCGGCGTGGATCAGCGGCCCCGAGGCGCACCTGCAGGTTTTGTTGCCAGGTGTGCTTGTGGTGCTGCTTTGCTTGGTTGTATATCGGCGTAGCCTATTAATTTGGCTGGTTATTTCAAGCTGGGTTTTTATCAGCGTGCAGCAGGAGTGGGGGCACCGTTTGCCACCTGGGCTCAGTGGAGAGGATGTCACTCTGGAGGCCCGAGTAATCAATGTTCAAACGCAAGCGGAGTCGTCACGAGTGCGCTTGGCAGTGGAATCTTGCCGCTCTCCCGAGGGACTGCCAAGTTGTAGCGCACTGCGTAGCGTGCGAGTAAGTGCCTATGGCAACCAGCGCTACCTCGTTGGTGAGCGCTGGCGGATGACGCTGCGGCTCCGCCCGCCCAGTGGCTTTTCTAATCCAAATACATTTGATTTTCAGCAATGGTTATGGCGTGAAGGCATACATGCGACGGGCTATGTGCGCCAGGAGCCTACGCCCGAACGCCTGTCGGGGGCTGCGCCGACACTTCGTCAGCGAGCAATGGCGACGCTGGCTAGCCAGCCGTTGCAAGAGCGAACCCGGCGCTGGCTTGCGGCGCTAACGCTGGGAGATAGTGAGCAGTTGACCCAAGATGATTGGACCTTGCTCAATGCAACGGGTACGACGCATTTAGTGGTCATTTCTGGGTTGCATGTTGGGCTTGTCGCTTCATTTGTGCTGTTGTTGGCACGTTTTACTGCCAGGCTGATAACGCCCACCAATTGGCGTCTGCGTGCTTGGCCCTGGTGGTTAGCAGGGGTGGCGGCTGTGGGGTACGCCATGTTAGCCGGACTAGCACCTCCTGCCATGCGCGCCATGATCATGACGCTGTTAGGCTTGTGGGTGCTTAGCGGGCGCCATGCGCCAGGAGCTTGGCAAGCTTGGTGGCTTGCGCTCGGGATAGTGTTAGTGGTTGATCCTCTTGCACTGTGGAGGCCTGGTCTGTGGCTATCGTTTATTGCGGTAGGCTGGTTGATTATTATTTGGCAAGGCCGCCCCCGCCCACAGGGTCTAAAAGGGTGGTGCTGGGCGCTACTGCGTTCTCAACTACTCATTGCACCGCTGATGGCGGCTGCAGTGCTATTGGCTTTTGGAAGAGTAGCCCCTGCGGCCCCGCTGATTAATCTTGTTGCTGTACCTTGGGTAAGCTCCGTGATGGTGCCTAGTGCGCTATTGGGGTGGGTGCTGTCGCCACTGCCTGGAATAGGGCTTTTTGTGTGGTGGTGTTTTGAGCAGGCACTGCAGGTTTTTCATCAGTTACTCGTCATCGCCGTGCAGTGGGCACCGCTTTTGCAGCCACCGTCAATACTGATGTTTCCGCTAGTAGGTGCACTGTTATTGATGTCGCTGTGTTGGGGGCTTCCCAATGTCCCAGGATGGTTGCGTGTTAGTGCGACATTACTGCTATTAAGCTTTCCGTGGTGGTCAGCGGACGAACAGTTTAACCAAGGTGAGCTGCGTGTCATTGTTTATGATGTCGGGCAAGGCCAACTGATTGAATTACGTAGCGCCAACTATCGATTGCTATACGACACAGGACCTCGCTTTCGCAGTGGGTTTATGCCGCTGCAAACCCTTTGGCCCCCAGGCCAATCGTTCGACCACGTTATTGTCAGCCATGCTGATACCGATCATGCGGGAGGGATTAGTGCGCTTTTAAAAGACCATCAAGTAACGCAATGGTGGGTTCCCAGTGGAGATCTTCTGCCTGTTGCGAGTACAGAGTGTGTTCAAGGGCAGCAGTGGCGACGTGATGGCATTGACTATCAGATACTATGGCCCCCAAAAGGGGAGAACGTGCTCTCCTCAAATGATCGCTCCTGTGTACTTCAAATAAGCGCGGGTGGGCAGCGTTTGTTGATTACCGGTGACGTTGGTAAGGACGTTGAAAGAAGAATCTTAGCGAATGTTATTACGCCGATTGGCGTGTTAGTGGCTGGGCATCATGGAAGCAATACAAGTTCGGGTGTTCAGTTCGTTCAAGTAAGTCGTCCTCGGCATGTCATTTTTAGTGCTGGGAAAGATAATCCCTTTAACCATCCGGTCGACGCGGTAGTGCGCCGCTTTCGACAACAACAGAGCTGCTTATGGAGTACCGCCCAGGATGGCGCTCTCGAATTTAGCCTCACAGCGACTCAGCCAATTCAGATCATTCCCATGCGAAAGCAACAGGGCGTTCGTAAGCGGTGTTGATGCGCGTCACCATAAGGTAGAATTCTCGCAACTGCACACTATGGCCGGGAGCGCGTGTGACTGATTCAGGTTGGGTTCTCTACAAGCGATTATTAACTTACGTCAAACCTCACTGGCGCGCATTCGCGTTAGCGATCGTCGGTTTTATTATTTATGCCGCCTCTAGTACGGCACTAGCTGAAATGATGAAGCAGCTGATTGATGGCATTCAAAACCCTGATGCTACCTTTCGTTTACTGCTCCCACTGTTTGTGGTGATTATGTTCGCTTCGCGTGGGTTGGGGACATTTTTAAGCACCTACTTTATGTCTTATGTCGGACGTTATGTGATTCACACGCTGCGCTGCGATGTGTTTGCGCATTTGCTACATTTGCCTGGGCGTTTCTTCGACCACCATTCCAGTGGCCATTTGGTATCTCGAGTAACGTATCACGTAGAGCAGGTCGCAGGTGCTGCCACGAAAGCGGTCACTATTATTCTGCGTGAAGGTCTGTTCGTTATCGGGCTGATCGGTTATCTGTTTTGGACCAACTGGATGCTAACGCTGCTATTTCTGGGCGTAACGCCGGTGATTGCTGTTGTGGTGAGCTATGCCAGCAAACGTTTTAGGCGTATCTCCAAGCGTATTCAGCACTCCATGGGAGACGTTACTCATGTCGCTTCTGAAGCGCTCTCCGGCTATCGCGTCGTGCGCACGCATGGTGCTGAAGAGTATGAAAAACAACGTTTTGAACGGGTAAGCGAAGAAAATCGCCGTCAGAGTATGAAAGAGGCGATGACGCGTGCTGTGAGTTCACCAGTGATCTTGATGCTGGTAGCGATTTCCATGGCTATTCTGGTTTGGCTTGCCATGGCGCCTGCGCTTATGGAAAACATGACGCCGGGGGAGTTTGTTGCCTTTATTACCGCAGCAGCGCTAATGATCAAGCCGGTGCGCCAGCTCACAGAAGTGAATAGTGAGATTCAAAAAGGCATTGCGGCGGCTTCGGAGCTATTTGGCTTGCTTGATTTGACCCCTGAGCAGGATGAAGGGAAGACAATTCCCCGTCAGCTTACAGGCAGCGTGGTGATTGATAATGTCAGTTTCCGCTACGCTGATGACCAGCCTAATGTATTGCACGATATTAATATTAGTGTTGCCCCTGGTGAGCTAGTGGCGATTGTTGGGCGCTCTGGTAGCGGTAAATCAACATTGGTCAGCCTGCTGCCGCGTTTTTATCGTCCTAGTGAAGGGCGCATTGTGATTGATGGGGTAAATGCCGATGATTATGCGTTGGGCCCTTTGCGTCAGCAAATTGCGTTAGTATCGCAACAAGTCACGCTGTTTAATGCAACCATTGCTGACAATATTGGCTATGGCGTTACCAACCCAGACCCAGCCGCCATTGAAGCGGCCGCTCAGGCGGCGTACGCCAGTGAGTTTATTGAAAAACTGCCTCAGGGCTATGCCACGGTAGTGGGTGAAAACGGTGTGATGTTATCCGGAGGGCAGCGCCAGCGCTTAGCAATCGCTCGGGCGATTTTTAAAGATGCACCTATTCTTATCTTGGACGAAGCGACATCGGCACTGGATACCGAGTCCGAGCGCTATATCCAGAAAGCGCTGGAGCATGTGTGTGAAGGGCGTACCACATTGGTCATTGCCCACCGTCTATCCACCATTGAACGGGCTGACCGTATTTTGGTGATGGATCAAGGGCGCATTATTGAGCAGGGTACCCACCAAGCGTTGCTAGAAGCGGGAGGTGCCTATGCGGCGCTGCATCAGCTTCAGTTTCAGGAGAGTGAATGAGCCTGGAACAACGCTGGCTTAAGGCGGCTTACCAGGGGAGCCGATGGCTAACGCCGCTGTATCCGTTGGGTGCTTTATACCGTTATCTTATGGCGCGCCGTAGCTCTCACTATCACGCTGGTAAAAAGCTAGCTGTTAAAGCATCCGTACCCGTTATCGTGGTGGGTAATATCACTCTTGGTGGAACCGGCAAGTCGCCGCTAGTGGCGTGGCTGGTCGACTGGCTGAGGAAGCAGGGGTGGTCGCCAGGTATTATTACCCGTGGTTATGGTGGTAAAGCATCGCACTATCCGTTACGGGTAACTGCAATCACTGACCCTGCGCAAAGCGGCGATGAGCCATTAATGTTGGCGCAACAAACGGGCTGCCCGGTCGTAGCTGATCCGCGCCGTCCAAGAGGCGTTCAAGCCCTGGTTGATAGTGGGTGCGACATTATTGTCAGTGATGATGGGTTACAGCATCTGGCGTTAGGACGTGATATTGAATTGGTTGTTGTTGATGGAGCTAGGGGGCTAGGAAATGGGCGCTGCTTACCTGCTGGGCCGCTGAGAGAATCACCCAGTAGATTAGCTCAAGTTGATGCTGTGATTATTAATGGTGAGCAGCGCCGCCCTCTGCCTAGAGAGGGAGTGGCGATGCGACTAGCGCCGCTCAGCTGGCGCCGAGTGCAGGATGGTCAGCGTATGCCACTTACCCCTCTGCCATTTACGCTACCTGTGAATGCTGTGGCGGGTATTGGCCATCCTGAGCGTTTTTTTAATACGCTGCGAAGTTTAGGGGTGGAAGGCGAGATGCATCCGCTAGCAGATCATCAGCGTTTTGATGACCAGACTTTCCGTTTTAGTCATCAGCGCCCCGTTGTAATGACCGCCAAAGACGCAGTGAAGTGCCAAGCGTTAGCGCCACCCGATAGCTGGGTGCTAGAGGTAGAAGCCGTGCTTCCGCCAGAGTTTGAACACTGGCTGGCAGCTAAATTGTCAGCGCTTTCTGAAAAGGGATACACCGATGGATAAAGAACTACTGGCAATGCTGGTTTGCCCGCTTTGCAATGGCAAGCTCAAGTATAATCGTGAAGCCCAGGAACTTTGCTGCCACTACGACGGTTTGGCGTACCCTATTCAAGCAGGCATCCCTGTGATGCTTCCTGAAGAGGCGCGCGCGATGGATGCCGATGAAAAGCTACCTATCTCGCCTGGTCGTACCGGAGAGGTGTAATGTCAGTCGCTAAGACCGAATTTATTGCCGTTGTTCCCGCGCGTTTTGGCTCGTCCCGCTTGCCGGGTAAGCCACTGCTGGATATCGCGGGTGAGCCTATGGTTGCCCATGTCTGGCGAAGAGCCTGTCAAAGCCAAGCAAGTCGTGTCGTGGTAGCCACTGACGATCCTCGTATACGTGATGCGATGTTGCCCTACGGTGCGGATGTCGTTATGACTCGCGCGGATCATCCTTCTGGTACGGACCGGCTGGCCGAAGTGGCAGAGCAGCTCGGGCTAAGCGACGACACTTTAGTGGTGAATGTGCAAGGCGATGAGCCGCTTATCCCCCCGGCCTTAATTGACCAAGTGGCGATGCGTTTAGCCGAAGATCGAGAAGCGGCCATTGCGACGCTTGCTGAGCCTATTACTGATGTTGAAACGTTATTTAACGCTAACGTCGTCAAAGTTGTTCGCTCCTTGCAGGGGCGTGCTCTGTACTTTTCTCGTGCTCCCATTCCTTGGGATCGAGAGCAATTTAAAGTCCAGCCCGCGCTTTTAGCCACCGATGCGTGGTTGCGTCATATTGGTATATACGCCTACCGTGCCAGTTTCCTTGCCGCTTATCGTGAGCTGGCGCCGTCGAGCCTTGAGCAGTT
>NZ_JABUZF010000201.1:20296-21906 GCF_014897885.1 Halomonas sp. 3D7M
GGAGCAGCTAGAACAGCTGCGTGCGCTACAGCATGGCTATGCCATTCAAGTTGCGCTAGCCAGCACTATCAATCCTCCTGGTGTGGATACGCCGGAAGACTTAGCCAGGGTGAGAGCGCTTCTGGCGAGTGAAAGTGAAGGTGGAAGCGAATGAAGCGCGTCCTATTTGTCTGTTTGGGCAATATTTGTCGTTCGCCAACGGCCGAAGGCGTCTTTTGGCACGCTGTTGAAGAGGCTGGCTTAAGTCGTCATATCAACGTTGACTCTTGTGGTGTAGGTAGCTGGCATGTTGGAAAAGCGCCAGACAGCCGTGCCCAGGCAGCTGCTTTGCAGCGTGGTATCGATATTAGTCATTTGCGCGCTCGTCAGCTAAGCGCCAGTGACTTTCTTGAATTCGACTATGTGCTAGGCATGGATCGCGACAACCTCAAGGCAATGCGAGCGCTACAGCCGAGTACCAGTCGTGCCCATGTGGGGCTCTTGCTAGATTTTGCCGATATGCCAGATGCTGAAGTGCCCGACCCTTATTACGGTGGTGATGAGGGCTTTGAACATGTCCTGAATCTAATTGAGGCGGCTTCTACAGGGCTAATTGCCCAGCTGAGAAATGACGGGCTGAGAAATGACGAGTTGTGAAAGAGGTAATAATGATTTGCTTAGTCGTTGCCAGTCAGTCGATTTAACCTCTGCGAACACGCTGCGTTTACCCTGTCAGGCGGAGCGGTATGTTGCCCCTAAAACGCTAAGTGCACTCCAGCATGTGGTGCGTGAAGCCGTTGCTAAGCAGTGGCACATTACGCTCTTGGGAGGTGGCAGTAATGTGCTGCTTCCCGCTAAGCTGAAAGGCATTACGATTCGGCCTGCTATGCAGCAGTGGTGGCTAGAGAGTTGCGGAGAGTCTGTTGTTGCTCATGTGGGAGCAGGCGTTAATTGGCATTCGTTAGTCATGACGCTAGCGGCTCGCGGCCTGTGGGGTATTGAAAACTTAGCGCTGATTCCTGGTGATTGCGGCGCAGCACCGGTACAGAACATTGGTGCATACGGTGTCGAGCTTAAAGACGTTCTGGTAGGGGTGCAGGTAGTAGAGTTGGCGTCGGGTAGTGTACGTTGGTTAAGCGCCGATGCTTGCCAATTTGGTTACCGAGATAGCATCTTCAAAAAATCGCTAGCGGATAAAGTCGTCATTACTCAGTTGGCGCTTCGGCTATCAAAAACGCCGCTACCAAGACTGGGTTATGGAGATTTAGCTGCCCGGGTAGCCGCTTCGGCGAATTGCTTGGCGGTGGCTCAAGCAGTGTGTGCTATTCGTCAGGAAAAACTACCGGACCCTCAGGTGCTCGCAAATGCGGGTAGCTTCTTTAAAAACCCGCTAGTTAACAGCGATCAGTTATCACGCTTGTTACAGGCATACCCTAGCATGCCATATTTTCCGCAGATTAACGGTCAATCCAAACTGGCAGCGGGGTGGTTGATTGATCAGTGTGGGTTGAAAGGGGTTCGGCAAGGGGCTTTCGGTGTTCACGCGCGGCAGGCCTTGGTGCTTGTGCATTTTGGCGGTGGCGATCGGTGCGAGCTACTGCAGTTTGCAGAGCATATTGCCCACCAGGTCT
>NZ_JABUZF010000194.1:0-450 GCF_014897885.1 Halomonas sp. 3D7M
CGCCTCCTTGACCCAGCCGGCCCGGCGGAAGGTGCGCAGCATGGGGACGTTGTCCTCGCGGGTCTGGCCCTCGAAGCGGTCCACCGCAGGCATCGTCTCGAAGACGTGCCGGGTGAGCGCGGTGAGGATCTGCGCGCCGAGCCCGCGCCCGCGGAACAGCTCCGCCACGCGCAGGTCGAACAAGGGGGTGGGGTCGGTAAGGTCCTCCAGGCGCACCACGCCGACGCGGCCGTGCTCGGGATGCTCGATCCAGAAGGTGCGGTGGTCCTCATCCTCCCAGGCGCCGCCATCGACGGCCTCCTCCGCCTCCGGCCGGGTGACGCGCGGGCGCGTGTGGAACGGCCACGCGTTCTCGGTGAGCAGGGCGACGAGCGCGTCCCGGTCGGCGCCTGCCGGGTCGAGTGGAGTGAAGGTGACGTCCATGGGGCCGAGCGTAGGGGAGGGGACGTC
>NZ_JABUZF010000194.1:492-983 GCF_014897885.1 Halomonas sp. 3D7M
TGGCCGCGCCCCCCTCGACCTCGCGGCGCGCCGCGCGAGGAAGCCCGGGACGCGCAGGCCGAGATCGGCTGGATCATCGCCCCGGTCCACGCCGGCCGGGGCCACGCCACCGAGCTGGCCTGCGCCCTGCTGGACCTCGCCTTCACGGGCCTCGGCGTCCGACCCGTGGAGGCTCACGCCTTCGCGGGCAACGCGCCCATCCTGCGCGTGATGGAGAAGGTCGGCCTGCGCCACGAGGGCACCTTCAAGGAGGAGTCACTGCACCGCACCCGCGGCTGGGTGGACGGCGTCACCTACGCGATGCTCGCCTCGGAGCATCGGGCCCGGGGCCGACGGTTTTCCACCTCACGACGCCCAGAAGTACGCAACGCTCTAGACATAACGTTGCGTAAGGTTGTGGCATGAGCAACGATCCGCGCCCGACCCCGTGGGCCGTCGGGTGGGAACAGCGCCCCTGGACCGCGGACCCCGACGACGCTGGCGCCCTCACC
>NZ_JABUZF010000194.1:1020-1870 GCF_014897885.1 Halomonas sp. 3D7M
CGTCGGGCCCGTATCGAGCCGCGCTCCCAGCCCGCATCGCCCGACTCGGGTTCGACCTGCCCTCCGATCTGGCGACCGAGGTCGAGGAGGCGACGGCCGCCGTCGTGCGCTTCGACGCCGCGATCAGCCACGCCCTCCCGGGGCTCACTGGAGAGATCGCCCCGATCGATGCGGCGCTCCTGCGCACTGAGTCCGCGTCCTCCTCACAGATCGAGCACATCACCGCAGGCGCGCGAGCCCTCGCCCTGGCGACTCTCGGCGAACGCACCCGCCCGAACGCAGCGCTCGTGGCGGCGAACGTGAGGGCTATGGGCGCTGCTTCCCGGCTGGCCGCCGACCTCGACGAGCCCGCCCTGCTGGTCGCCCATCGTGCCCTCATGGACGGTCAGGAGCATTCCCGGCCGGGCGCCTACCGCGATGCACAGGGGTGGATCGGGGGCGGGGCGCCCACGCCGCACACGGCGCAGTTCGTCCCGCCCCACCCGGAGCGCCTGCGTGCCGGGATGGACGATCTCTTCGCCTACCTGCGACGCACGGATGTGCCCGCCCTCGTGCAGGCCGCCATCGCGCACGCCCAGTTCGAGACCATCCACCCGTTCGCGGACGGCAACGGCCGCACCGGGCGCGTCCTCGTGCACGCCGTGTTGCACCGGGCCGGCGCGATCACCCGTATGGGGGTACCCCTCTCCGCGGGACTCCTCACGGACACGGCCGGATACTTCGACGCCCTCACCGCCTACCGCGACGGCGACCCCGCGCCCATCGTGCGCCGCTTCGCGCAGGCCGCCCTGGCCGCCGTCGGCAACGGCCGAGAGCTCGTCGCGGACCTGGACGAGGCCCTGACCGGCTG
>NZ_JABUZF010000200.1:0-5242 GCF_014897885.1 Halomonas sp. 3D7M
ACGCCAGCCGCGCCAGGGGTAAGCCAGTGCTCACTCGCGCGGTGACGACCGGTTCGATAGCGGCACACACGCGGACGACCTCGCCACTCTCGGCCTTCAGGCCCTCACCATCGCGCAGCACCGGACCACGGTCTAGAAACAGCCCCAGCTCGCGGCCGCTATCGCTTTGGGCTTTTAGGCGCCCGCGAATGCGCAGCTCAAAGGGCAGCGTCAGCGTGTCGCTGGCGGTGCTTTCGTCTATCGGCCCTAAACGTTCTATCAGTTTCAACATGACTACCGTCCTTTCGCTATCTATGCGGCTGTGGCGGGGGTAGGCCTACGAGAGGGCGCTGTGAATACCTCCCTATACGCTACTTTTGCCATCTGACCTCCATGGACGGAGGGAATGCCGGAAATGTAGGGAACATTTTCCGGCCATGGCAAAAGACCCTCTCTACGGCCTACCCCCGCCACCTCTACCTCAACTAAATAGCCTTAATCAAAACAAATGATACCGCTGCGCCAGTGGTAGCTCGGTCGCTGGCTCGCAGGTGAGTAGCTCGCCATCGCAGCGCACTTCATAGGTTTGTGGGTCAACGGTTAGCTTTGGGCAGGCGTCGTTGAGCTTCATATCTTTTTTGCGCACGCCGCGTACGTTTTTACAGGCGGAAAGCGTGCTCTGCAGGCCCAGACGCTCTTTAATGCCTGCGTCAATCGCCGCTTGGCTCACGAAGTTGAGCCGCGTTTGGCTGGCGGCCTTTCCAAACGCCCCAAACATAAAGCGATAATGCACCGGCTGAGGGGTAGGAATAGACGCATTGGGGTCGCCCATGGGCGCCGCCGCAATCATGCCGCCTTTTAAAATCAGCGAGGGCTTTACACCGAAAAATGCCGGTTTCCAGAGCACTAAATCAGCCAGTTTGCCAACTTCGATGGAGCCCACCTCATGGGCAATGCCATGGGTAATCGCAGGGTTAATAGTGTATTTGGCGATATAGCGCTTGGCGCGCAGGTTATCAGCACCCAATGCTTCATCTTCGGGCAATAAACCGCGCTGCACTCTCATTTTATGGGCCGTTTGCCAGGTACGGCAGACCACTTCGCCCACTCGCCCCATGGCTTGGGAATCCGAGGCAATCATCGAGATCACGCCCAAGTCGTGGAGAATATCTTCGGCGGCGATCGTTTCACGGCGAATACGTGAGTCGGCAAAGGCCACATCTTCGGGAATGTTGGGGTCCAAGTGGTGGCAAACCATCAACATATCCAGGTGTTCGTCGATGGTGTTAACCGTATAAGGCCGCGTCGGGTTAGTGGAAGACGGCAGCACATACTCTTTTGAGCAGGCGGTCAGGATATCCGGCGCGTGACCGCCGCCCGCCCCTTCGGTGTGATAGGTATGAATGCCACGCTCTTTAAACGCCGCCAGGGTGTCTTCCACAAAGCCGGATTCGTTGAGTGTGTCGGTGTGGATCGCGATCTGCACATCATACTTCTCTGCCACACTGAGGCAGTTATCAATGGAAGCAGGCGTGGTGCCCCAGTCTTCGTGGAGTTTAAGCCCCATGGCCCCGGCTTCCAGCTGCGCTTCCAACGCTTCCGGCAAGCTGGCGTTGCCTTTGCCCAACAGGCCAATATTCATCGGCAGGTCGTCCACGGCTTGCAGCATTCTGCCAATATGCCAAGCACCGGGAGTGCATGTGGTGGCGTTGGAGCCAGTCGCCGGACCAGTGCCGCCGCCCAGCATGGTGGTCACGCCGCTCATCAGCGCTTCTTCTACCTGTTGGGGGCAAATAAAGTGAATATGCGCGTCGATGCCTCCAGCGGTAAGAATCTTGCCTTCGCCTGAGATAATTTCAGTGCCGGGGCCAATCACTATATCTACATCGGGCTGGGTGTCGGGGTTGCCTGCCTTGCCAATCGCTGCAATGCGCCCGTTTTGCAGGCCGACATCGGCTTTCACAATGCCCCACCAGTCTAAAATCAGCGCATTGGTAATCACCGTATCCATCACCGTGGCGTCGTTACGCTGGCTTTGGCCCATACCATCGCGGATGACCTTACCGCCGCCGAACTTCACCTCATCGCCGTAGTGGGTAGCGTCTTGCTCCACTTCGATCCACAGTTCGGTATCGCCCAGGCGCACGCGGTCGCCCACGGTGGGGCCATACATATCGGCGTAGGCTTGCCGACTGATTTTGTTAACCGGCTTCATTGTTTATCTCCATCGAGCGCACCCATCACATCGCCACGGAAGCCGTAAATTTCGCGCTTACCGACGAAGGGAATTAGCGTGACCTCGCGGGTCTGGCCTGGCTCAAAGCGAATCGCGGTGCCCGCTGCCACGTCTAAGCGAAAACCTCGAGTTTTCGTGCGATCAAACACCAGCGCGGGGTTGGCTTCCGCGAAGTGGTAGTGGGAACCGATCTGAATGGGGCGGTCGCCGGTATTGGCCACTTCGACGCTAATCCGCTCGCGGCCCACGCATAGCTCAATATCACCGTCTTTTAACTGGTACTGTCCTGGAATCATTGGGCCGGAAATCATGGCAGCCTCCTGGTTGCTGACGACTAGTTGATTGGCGTGTGAACGGTCACAAGCTTGGTGCCGTCCGGAAAGGTGGCTTCTACCTGCACCTCATCCACCATTTCCGCCACGCCATCCATGACGTCATCACGGCTAAGGATTTCACGGCCGTAGCTCATTAAGTCGGCGACACTTCTGCCGTCACGGGCACCTTCGATAATTTCAAAGCTGATCAGCGCGACGGCCTCGGGGTAGTTAAGCTTTAGGCCGCGTGCTTTGCGGCGCTCGGCAAGCTGGGCAGCAGAAAACAGCAGCAGCTTATCTTTGTCTCGCGGGGTCAGTTCCATGGGGGCTCCATTGGCTCGATCAGTGGCAGCGCTCAACAGAAACGACGGTGTAGGATTTGGAACAACGCTCCCAGACTATCGAAACCGAGCACGCCTATTTGAAGCAATGCAGCGCAACCGCCGTACCAAAATGGTGAATAGAAAAAATAGTTATTATTATTCAATAGCTTGAAAAATATCGACTTTCTCTTATTCGCACCAAAATTGCACCATGCTAATTAACCAGCCCCTTCTTCGCACCAAAGAAGTGCAATTAAAAAGCCTCACTTAGCATTAACTATCAAATAATAATAAAACACATTACTATTTGCGCGCGTCTTTTAAATAAGGCTTTTTTTGGGCCTCTATTTCTACACCAGGTTGAGACACACCACGTGACCATCAGCACCCGCTATACCGTTGATCATTTTTTAGGCTACGGACGCCGATACAGTATCGATTACTGCTTTCCCATTACTTCCAACGCTGCCTGCACGCCGAAAACATCGATCGCCCAAGGGCGCGTAGAAGAAGTTAGCCTAGCGGCGGGTGTGGAGCTTTTTATTTCCGATTTGGATGTGCTGCGACCTTATCAATCGTTCTCTAAGGACAATACCGACCTGCTGATTGTGGTGATGTTAGAGGGCTGCGCACATTTCGATATTGATGGCCAAAAGCGTTGGATAACGGCAGGGGAAGCTTGCTGGCTAAGGCTGGACACAGGTTTAACGCTAAGCGCTTTTCATCCTGCTAATCAACGGCTTCGCACGCTATGCCTATCGCTCGACGCATCAGCGATGCACGCTTGGTATGGTGCTCACATCTCATCAGCGTCCCCCCATGTCTGGCAACTCAGCCCTGGGTTACAGCTAACCATCGATGAAGCATGCGGTACTTCCAGTAGCGCAGAGTCACAGCGCATGCGCTTTCAAGGATTAGCACTGCAAATCATCGCCCAGGGGCTGGACGGCCGTTCGCCATATACGGCTGACAGTGGCGCACTGTACCGACAGCGCTTGGCGCTGATACGCCGCTGGCTGGATGAAGAGCCGTCGTTTGACCACACGCTGCAACGCTTAGCGGAACGCGCGGCCATGAGCCCAAGTACGCTAATGCGGCATTTCAAGCTGGCTTACGGCCTAGCGCCCATCGACTATTTGCGCAAGCGTCGGCTTGCGTTAGCCCGCGAGCTGCTGCTGAGCGGCCACAGCGTTCAACAAGCGGCACATTTAAGTGGCTACCGTCATGCCAGCAACTTTATTACTGCATTCAAGAAAAACTACGGTATCTCGCCGGGTGCTTTGACGGAAAGTTCCCTGAAACGCTCCTAAAACGATACGGCTGACGTTTGCGCATAATCAATTGCGCGGCGGGCATAACCGCCCGCCCATCATAAGTGGAATAATTCTCATTATGAAATATTAACTACTAGCAACATCCACTTTGGAAAACCGCTCCATGCCATTGTTATATCGATCAACATGCACTGCACTTATTCTTGCCTACCCTTTGCTTGCCTTTGCTGAAGCTCCTGACGAAACATTGGACAATTTGCTAGTGACCGGTGAGCGCCTCAGCACCAGCAGTGAAGGCACTCAGCGCTACACAGTTCCCGCTAGCCGCAGTGCGGTCGGGCTGTCATTAACACCACGCGAGACGCCCCAATCAACAAGTGTTATTACTCGCCAGCACATCGACGACCGTGCGGCACAGACAGGCGGTGATGTGTTAGCCCAAGTACCCGGTGTTTCGCCAAGCCGAGCTGACAGTAACCGGATTAGCTATGCCGCACGTGGTTTCTCGATACGTAGCGTACAGTTTGACGGACTCAGCATTCCGCTCAGCGGTTTCTGGAATTTTGGCGATACCGACTGGGATGCGGCGATTTATGATCGTGTTGAAGTAGTGCGCGGAGCAACCGGTTTATTGACCGGCGCTGGCGAACCATCGGCAAGCGTTAACTTTATTCGCAAACGCCCGTTGTCCGAAGCGGCTGCCTCTGTTTCCGCAGGCCTCGGCCGTTGGGACCGGCGCCGCATCACGGCGGATGTGTCTGTCCCATTAAGCAGCAATGGCACGACAGGGGCCCGCTTTGTCGTAGCCAAAGGCCAGAACGATAGCTTTATCTCTCATCTCGAAGATGACCATGAGACGCTTTACGGTGTTATCAGTAGCGAGCTTACCCCCGCTACTCAATTAACCGTAGGGGTTGAATATCAGCACAACGAGACGCTCGGCGCGGGGGCCAGTGTCCCGGCTTTTTATGCTGACGGCAGCCGCACGGACTTTGACCGCAGCGCATCTAACAACACCGACTGGTCAACGTTTTACAACGAGACCACTCGCGTGTTCGCTGATCTTAGCCACCAACTGGATAACGGCTGGACGTTACGCGCCGCGGTCAGCCATAA
>NZ_JABUZF010000200.1:5257-15551 GCF_014897885.1 Halomonas sp. 3D7M
AGCCATAACGATGGTAACTATGGCCTAGAGTACCTTTATCGCGGCGGTTTCCCAGACAGGGAGACAGGCCTTGGTATGTCCAGCTCCTTCTTAAATTACCGCGGCAACCGCACTCAACAAACCGTTAACGTAACGGCCGAAGGTGATTTCAGCTTATTTGGCCGCCAACACGAGCTGGGCTTTGGCTGGATGCATAACGAAGATGACTTTGAGATAAAACTGGCCACCCCGGTTGGCACGCCGCCTTCCGCGGGTAGTTACCTTAATTGGCGAGACAGTGTGGTGGCCAAGCCTCAGTGGGGGCAATTCAACAGCTCAGATAATATGCAGGTAACGCAAAGCGGCGGCTTTATGGTGTCGCGCTTTTCGTTGAGTGATCCGCTTAATCTTATTCTTGGTGCACGCCTGAGCGACTGGGAATTAGATCAGACTTACTATGGGTCTGAGCGGCAATACCGATACAGCAATGAAATAACGCCTTATGCAGGCATTATCTACGATATTAATGACTATACCTCTGTTTACGCGAGTTATACCGAGATTTTTCAGTCTCAGAATGCCCGCCGTGAGAATGGCTCTCTGCTGGACCCTATTCAGGGTCGCAGCTATGAACTGGGGGCTAAGGCAACCCTTCTGAACGGCCACTTGGATAGCAGTATTGCACTGTTTAGAACAGAGCAAAACGGTGTGGCCGAAGCCATTCCTGGCGTTGATGTGATCGGCCAGCCGGGTACGTCCGCCCATCGCAGTGTTGATGGTAATCAGGTCAATGGCGTTGAAGTCGAATTGATTGGTGAAGTGGCCTCTGGCTGGAATGTGAGCGCCAGCTACGCGCTAGCCAATGCAGAAAATTCCGACGGCGAGCGGACCAATACGACCCATCCGCGCCAACAGGTCAAACTGTTTACCACTTACCAACTACCGGGTGCATGGAGTGGCTTAACACTGGGCGGCGGGGCTCGTTGGCAAAGCGATATTTGGCGGAACACATCTAGCCCCAATGGACAGGTTAAGGTTGGGCAAGACGCTTACGCCGTTGCTGACCTGATGGCACGCTACCGTTTCAACGATCAATTAAGCGCGCAGTTGAACATCAACAACGTGTTTGACCAGGACTACTACGAGCAAATTGGTTTCTACAGCCAGTACTGGCTTGGCGAACCGCGTAGTGCCGCTATGTCAATCAACTGGGATTGGATCGGGTCGGAGGGGAGCTAGTCCCCGTCCGCCCACACCACCTGGCATACGGATCCGTACCACGGCGGTTGGTCAAGTGTTGGCAAACCGCTCCATATAAAAGCGCACACCACGGAAGCCTCGCTTGTGCCACCAGCGGTTATTCATCGCGAACCGCGTATGATGGAGTTGGGCCAGAAACCACCAGCGTTTGTGCTGACAGTATCCTTTCGCCTCATCCACAGGGAGCCCGAGTTCGATCATTTTCCTCACTCGGGTTCTCGGTTTAAACCACTGTTTCATCAGGCACATGCGTAGTCGGCTTCGTATCCAGCTGTCGATATCAGCAAATAAGCGGCGTGTCTCTGCCAACCGAAAGTAGCTTGTCCAGCCTCGAATATATCGATCGAGACGGGCAAGCTTCACCTCAATGGCTTCGCGATCATGCCCGCGGGTCAGTTGCCTGATCCGTTTCTTGAAGCGTTTGATCGTCTCATTACTGCAGCGGATGCGCGGATTAGCCTTTCCAACAAAGCTGTACCCGAGAAAATTGCTGCGTGAGACAGAGACGACGCGGCTCTTCTCCCGATTTACCGGGAGTTTGAGTCGTGTTTCGAGAAAGGCGGTCACGTTGTCCTTGACTCGGTGGCCCGCTCGACGGCTTTGGACGTAGATCTGGCAGTCATCGGCATATCGGCAGAACCGGTGGCCTCTGGCATCCAGTTTCTTGTCCAGATCGTCAAGTAGGATATTACTAAGCAACGGACTCAAGGGCGATCCTTGCGGTGTGCCTTTCTCTCGCTGACTAACGAAACCCCCCATCATCATTCCGGCCTGAAGGTAGCGACGGATCACACCAAGCAAACGCTTGTCGTGAATACGTTTTGCTAGCCTGGCCATCAAAAGATCGTGGTTGACCTGGTCAAAGAATTTCTCCAAATCAATATCGACCACTATCGTGTAACCCTGTTTGGCGTAGTCATGAGCCTGCTCAATTGCTTGCCAGGCATTACGGCCTGGTCTGAAGCCAAAGCTTGAGTCAGAGAAATCCTTCTCGTAGTGAGGGCTGAGCACTTGATGGATGGCTTGCTGGATTAAGCGGTCTAACACGTTAGGGATGCCCAGCATACGGTGCTTGCCATTGCCCTTCGGAATGTAGACCGTTCTCACCGAACCTGGCTGATAAGCGCCTGATTGAAGGGTTTCCTTGACCCCCGGCCACGCCTCCTTCAAATAGGATTCGGTGTCCTCAATGGTGCGTGCATCGGGGCCAGCGGCCCCTTTATTGCGCTGCACCCGGTTCCATGCCGCCGCCATATTGGCACTTTCAAGCACATCGTCCATGGAGACCGGGTAGCAGGGTTCGCAAGGGTTCCGGCCCGTAACCGGTCTGCCGCTGCTACTAAACTGCGGTCGGTTGTCATCGCGTTGGTCAGAGATCACGGAGAAACCCTTTCACTTGCCTTTGGCCCTTCGGTGGAATGTGGCCACCTACTATGGCCGCTGCTGACTTCCCTCACAGCCTTGCCGCCCCTCCCGCTGTGCGGTTGGCTTGGCTCTAGCGGTTGCAAGGGACCTCCCGGGGTAAGACGCACATCTTTCTCGCCAGGTAGCCGCCTCATATACGTACTGCGCTGCCGTGTTGGGATGAGCTTCGTGTTGTTCAGCACACTTACTCCACGCAGCCCGCCTCGTATGAGATTCGTGTTCCTCGGCTCAGCGATTTGCCGCAGGCTTCCTTCAGATTCCACCTTGCGATGGACACCCTTGCCATATTGGCTAACAGCTACTCCCAACGTCACTGCTCGGGACTTTCACCCTATAGATGTGCGCCATGCCCGGCGCACTGACCTCCTCACCGCCCAATTGAGCGAGGTTTCCAACTTTTCAAGCAGCAAACGGTGCGCGGCTTGATTGATACAAGTCTCTATTGAAAGAACCCGACTGACCTTTGGTCCGTCATAATGGCGTACTTTGCTAGTGAATATTGATCGCGGCCTTGTTGTCGCGGTCATTCAGCTACATAAGCAGGACACGTCCATTCGCTTACTGTCAATAGCAGAGAGTCTACCACCAGGCTGTTTTTTTGTAGCTAAATAATAAACTTGGAACGTCGAAGTAAGCGATGACATCTAACTTCTACTTCATGTAATTGCGGATAAACCGTTTGATTTTTGGTGCTACTTTTGGGGAGTGATCGAAACCTTCTAACACCCTTTGATAATTAATTTCATCTACAGGATCTCGAGCTGAAAATTCACCAGTTGAAACGAACTGGCTGATGTCATCAGCACTTTTCACCACCGCGTCACCATAGACGACATAGCTTTGATGTCGGATGAAAGGGTGTTCACCGGCCTCAATGAGGCATGTTCTGTCGTATCGACGACCTGGCCTTACAGATGAAATATTTACTAGAAGAACCCCGTAGTAGTCGCGCTCTGGATAATAAACGGGATCGTTCATGATGATGTGAAGATGGTTTACAGGCCCAGAGAGGATTAGCAGGGTTCCCTTGCGAAAAGGACAATACTCTGTCACGCCAAACGTCCCATCACCTGTCTGAGTTCACGGCGCTGAAAAATTTCGGCAGAGAGTTCGTCTGCTTCTTCCGGTGTTCTACCAATTGCCTGAAACATATCTTGAGGCCGGATAGGACGCATTGAGCCATGTGGATCATGCCATTCGGGGCAGTGCAGATGAGTGTATTCAACCAACTCCCAGCGAGTCATGGCTCCAAATCGTTGCCAAACCTCGTCAAGGATTTCAACATCCGCATCTGATAACTCATCAAAGCTATCTCGATCACTATCACGACAAGCTAGAGAAACTTCATAAGGAACAGGCCCGCCAGCGATCCAACTGTTCCATTCTCCACTACGACTAGCACCTTGCATTAGCTCCAAAACAGTCGATAACACTGGGCCCTTATCCATTGAGACCCAAGCATCATCTGTCATCGGCTCGTCAAATCGTTCCATAGAGGTACGATCTGCAAGGTACAAGAGCTTCATCAGTTTCAGATATGACATCTGGCCACCACGCTGCCCTAGCAGGTAAGCCGCCATCTGAGCCACTTTTTCTTCGTTAAACATACTTGCAACCTCCTGGGCCATGCTGTATGACCACCCCTAATTAATGGGGGATGCGCAGCTTAAATGCAAGTACCAACCCTTGCAAGTACATAGTTATCTAATCGATTTAACGGGCTATATTCAGCTCTTAGACAACAACCATTACTAAATAACAGATTGAAATCTTGGTCGTGGGGTAACGCCAGCGGCGGGGGTAATTACGGCTGCTGGCGGAAGCGCTCAAACATCGCCAGACCAAGAAATACCACTCCCGCCGAGATGCTTAGACAGCCCAGCCATAGCGTTATTGCCAGCCCTGTGCTCCAGGTTTCCATTGCCAACCAAAGCGGCCAACCGAGTATCGCACTGCCCGCCCAGAACCAAGGTTTTTGTTGAGCAGGCTTAAGACCACAACGGCGTCGATGGCGACTATCCGATAGCGCAATTAATGCAAAGCCCAGCGTACCGAGTGCCAGAATCGTGATAAGCATCATGACGCCACCTGAATGGGCTGCACACGGGTGCTCGCTTTTTTAGCAGCTCGTTTCATCTGCCAGACGATGGTCAGCGCGCCGACCAAACACATCAGGTCAACGCTAACACGCTGCCAATTACCTGCGGCAAGCTCACCTAGAACACGATAGGAAGGCACCAAGAGATTCAGCATTGGTAGGCACAGTAACAAGATAACGATCAGAGCTAACTGCTCCCGCCACGCCTGCGAGGCCGAGCGTCTTAAAACAGCGTGTAGCAACGCGAGCAGCCAGGCGGCAAAGAAGCAATGGATTTCCCATGGGGCACGCCCACTAAGCGCCACCGGTAAAAGTCGGTTGCTGGCTAAAAAGGCCAATACGGCAATCGGCATGCCGGCCAACGTGGCTATATTAAGCCGCTCGACACACCACATCCCCACCACGCCGCCCTTCTTATGCTTACGCTTTGACGTCCACAGCAGTAGCCCAGTTGCCACCATGCCACACCCAGCAGCCCCTAATGCAAAATAGATCCAGCGCATGCCCCAGTCGGCAAAACGGCCGGCATGTAACCCCACCATAATGCCGTGTGCTTGTTCATCAATGCGTTGCGGCTGAGTCTCTGCTAACAAGGCGCCCGAACTGGCCTCATAGATACGTTGTGGGCGGTGCGCAGATAACGCCTCGTGGGTACTTTGCCAAACCACGGCACGCGCACCTGCATCGCCAGGGTGGCTTACCCTCAGGGACTGCACCGGCTTCTGCCAATGCGCTTCAGCATCACCGACCAGTTCGCTAAGGGCATATAACGCTGCAGGCTGCCCCGTGGCTGAGTCAGAGAGGGGAAAGGCATGCAGTTCACTGGTCGCTTGGCGACGCGCGTCAGCATCGGGAAACGCGCGCTCTACTCCCCAAGGCATATAGAGCGACATGAGCGTTATCAAGCCGGTGTAGGTAATCATTAGCTGAAAAGGCAGCGTTAACACAGAAAATGCATTGTGCGCATCTAGCCAGCTACGCGCGCCCTTCTGGGGCCGAAAAGCAAAAAAGTCGCGCAGGATTTTTTTATGGGTTATCACGCCGCTGATGATTGCCACGAACATCATCATGGTGGCGATACCAATGAGCCAGCGGCCATAGACGGCGGGGAGGTGATGCAATTGAAAATGGAATCGGTAGAAAAAATCCCCCCCACGCGTTTCTCGCGGGGTAACCAACGTCAGAGTGGTTGGGTCAAGTACCGACTGCTCTCTCCCATCCTGCCCAAACCAGACGGCTGTCGAGACCGACTCGCGCTCATTAGGAAAAGTGATCTGCCAATTTCTCGCTGAGGAGGCATGTTCAGTAAGATAGTGCTGCCAGTAATCCGCCAGGCGCCGATTGTCCCACTCAGCGTTCGCGGCGACACTCGGAAGTTCGGGCTGCATCCACAACGAGATACTCTCTTTGAAGTAACTCAGAGTGCCCGTCAGAAAAACGGCAAATAGCAGCCAAGCAGCCAACAAGCCGCACCATGTGTGCAGCTGGGCCATATTACGCCTCACGCTGCGCTTAGTGGACGCCATAGTTAGCCACCACTAGAAGGCCGCCAATGGCTAGACCGATAGCTCCCCAAAGACGTATCAAACTCGGCGTGATAAACGACCAGATCGCCACGCCCGCCCAAATAATAAAGCTTCCCATCATGCCGATACGCAGAGACATCATGGTATCAAACGGTAAGCCAAGCGCTGCCACCGAAAACAGTGCAGCAACGATATAGCCGCCAAGCGTCGCGGCCAGGATGCGTAAGATCAGCAGCCAATAGGAAGAGGATAAGACGTTGAGCAGCATGGTGCATCTCGGTGCAGGTCACAGACCACCATTTTAATGCAAAAGGTTTTCATTTGCATTAGTACAAATAACTTATTTAGCACCTGCTGCACAACGTTTAGGTTAACCAAATGCGCGGTGTGTGGGCGACACGCGCGATCCAGTGCGGGCGCAGAACATGCCACGCCTGCTCACACAGCGTCCAGGCTTCATTGCGTGAGTTTCCGAGATAACGTAATAACAGCACGCCCTGGCGAACGGTAACCGCCCAACGCGGGTTGTCCGGCAGCGCTTCGCGTAGCTCATCAATCGCCACACCGGCATCTTCTAAGCCCACCGCCCATAGCGTGGCTTGCACCGTGGCGCCCCCCTGCCCCCAGCGCCCGTTAAAACGCGGATGTGCAGGATCCAACGGTTGGCGTTCAAGCCACAGCGGCTTGCCATCTAGGGTTAAACGAAAGTGCTGCTCAATGCGACCTGTTACATAGGGAAGTTCACTGGCGGGGCGGCCCAGCGCCATGATTTCCCAGCCCAAGCAACGGGCACTGCCATGCAACGCAATATGCGTTCGCTGAGCGCCTTTGGAGCCATCAAAGGCGATCGTTTCTTGAGGAAGCCACTCAAGGATGCCGCCATCTTCCACGTTAAGCTCAGTCTGTTGGTTCCAGGCAACGCCCTGACTGTCAGCTTTATAAAGCTTGTTAGCCGCAGGCGTGGTGAGCAGCGCATGAGCATCACCCTCGATGTGGGCGCGAATCGTCAGGGCATCGCCACTGACTAAACCACCGGGTGGATGCAGCACGTACACATGGCAAGCTTCCGTGCT
The DNA here is from genome assembly GCF_014897885.1 of Halomonas sp. 3D7M. Lineage (NCBI taxonomy): Bacteria > Pseudomonadati > Pseudomonadota > Gammaproteobacteria > Oceanospirillales > Halomonadaceae > Halomonas > Halomonas sp. 3D7M. The sequence goes on from NZ_JABUZF010000200.1 coordinate 12,619, forward strand.
GCCTTCTGGGTAAAACGGCCGCTGTACTCGTAGCGGCCCTTGGTGACGAGCCTGCACCAATCGGGTTGTGCCCTCACGGTTAGCAAAACGCAGCGCCAGCGATGCCGCCCAGTGGCGCTCGCCATCAAAGCGATGGCCTGAGCTAGCGGCAGGTGTCGCAAGTTCACACAGAGTCATGGCGCTATCGCTTCCAGTTGGTCAATATTTCAACTTGAAATGCAAGGAGTGCGCCAAAATGGTGAAAAACCACGTTTCTTTGTCGACACAATAACTTAAGCTTTGAGATTGTTAGCTACCAACGGCTTTAAGCACCAAAAGAGAACACAAAAACGGATAAGCGCACCAAATCTGAGCAACCTTCAACGCCGTTAGAAGAAGGCCCAAGCCTCGTTAAGCTAAGCTGCGCACTCTTCTTTGCTAACCACTAAATGGTAAGCGTTGGGGGCTATATCGTTGCTAAACTGATACGCACATAGTCATCAGCAGAGTTCAACAATGACACGCACCCATCACCCTTCCCCTACCTTCCAGCTGCGCTTAGCGTTAAACCACGATGTGGTGATTGGCCCTGGCAAGGCTGACCTGTTGGAAATGATTGATCAAACCGGCTCAATTTCCGCGGCGGGCCGCGCGCTGAACATGAGTTATAAAAAAGCCTGGCAACTGCTCGAAACTATGAACGGCTACTTTTTATCACCGCTGGTGGTAACAAGTTCCGGTGGAAATGCACGGGGTGGAGCACACCTAACAGAGATTGGCAAACAAGTACTTACCCACTATCGAGCACTGGAAAAGCAGTTTGTGATGGCAACGCCTGACGATGCCAAAGCACTGCTAGCGCTTCTGTCACCTTCTGATGGTGCCGAGCGCGACAATGATTGATCGCCATCCAGCCACGCGTTATTTGTCATTGAACACGCGCTGAGTATTCGCTAATCTCCGCTATATCCATGTGGAAATAGCGGAATAAAACGATGCTTAACTTCGGTGTGAACAATCGCCTGCTTGCCAGCGTTATTCTATTTAGCCTTCCGACAGCATCAGCGCTCGCGAGCGACAATGTGCACGTTGCAGCCGCTGCGTCGCTGACCGATGCACTAAACGATGCCATTGCGGTTTATGAAACGCATAATGACGTTGATGTGACCGCGATTTATGCTTCGTCGTCTACCCTTGCTCGACAAATCGCCAGCGGCAGTCCCGCGCAGCTATTTCTTTCCGCAAATGTGACGTGGATGGATTGGCTTGAAGATCAGCATATCAATGTGCAGCAACGTAGAGATTTACTGCAAAATCGATTGGCGCTTGTTAGTGCCAGCGATAGCGTGCCAATGCAGTTCACCCCAGGGGAAGGCATCGCTATTGAAACGCTATTAGGCGAGCGCGACCGACTGTCCGTGGGAGACCCAGACCATGTACCGGCCGGTATCTATACCCAGCAAGCACTGGAGACACTGGGCGAATGGGAAGCTCTAGCGCCGCGCCTAGCCCGTGGCAATGATGTGCGCGCTGCATTAGCGCTGGTAGAGCGTGAAGAAACACCCATCGGTGTGGTGTATCAAACGGATGCTTTTGCCAGCAAGGCCGTCAGGGTACTTGGGTTATTCCCAGCCGCCAGCCACGACCCCATTACGTACCCCATCGCCCTGATTGATGCAGAGCAAAACGCTGCTGCCGTGGCGCTACAGGCGTGGTTAACCAGTGAAGAAGCCCTCGCTATCTTTGCCGAGCATGGCTTTGACACAAGCATCAGTGCACCGTGACGCTTTCTCCAGCGGAGTGGGAGGCTATTCGCCTAAGCTTACTGATCGGCTTAGCGGCGGTTGCATGGATATTGCCCCCAGGCATTGCCGTCGCTTGGTGGCTAGCCCGCTATCATTTTCGCGGGAAAGCATTGGTCAATGGTTTGATACACTTGCCACTGGTTCTGCCGCCCGTGGTTGTGGGGTATCTACTGTTAATTGGCTTGGGCAGGCAAGGGGTGTTTGGTCAATGGCTTTACAGCAACTTAGGCGTATCATTGCCATTTACTTGGCAAGGGGCAGCCGTTGCTAGCGGCGTAATGGCGTTTCCATTACTGGTGAGGGCCCTGCGTTTATCCCTTGAGGCCGTTGACCCCAAACTCGAAGCGGCTGCCAGCACGCTAGGCGCTAGTCGCTGGCGGGTATTCACCACCATCACATTGCCGCTGGCGATCCCCGGCCTGCTAACAGGTACCGTGCTGGCTTTTGCTCGCGCGCTTTCCGAGTTCGGTGCCACTATCACTTTCGCCTCTAATATCCCTGGCGAAACGCGCACCTTACCCCTAGCACTCTATACGCTAATTCAGACACCCGGTCAGGAAGCCGCTGCGGCAAGGCTATGTTTTCTCGCCATCATTATTGCCCTGCTCTCGTTAATTGCCTCTGAATGGCTAGCGCGCCGCACCCAACAGCGTTTACAGGAACGTGATGCCTACTAACCCAACGTCTCCCGACGCCTCTGCCCATTCATCGCTATCGCTCTCTGTTGAACAACGCCTTGGCAACTTCCAGCTGCAAGCATCGCTCACGCTGCCCGCTAGCGGTGTGACCGGTATTTTTGGCATATCAGGAAGCGGCAAAACCAGCCTACTGCGCATTATTGCAGGCTTGGACACACCCGACGTAGGCAAACTGCAGCTCGGCGACCAGGTGCTACTAGACACCCAACAGCGCCAGAATGTACCCGCCCATCAACGGCGCATTGGCGTTGTGTTCCAGGAGGCGCGTCTTTTTCCTCATTACCGAGTGCGAGGCAACCTCACCTACGGCATGCCTAAACGAGCAACTCACCGCTTCGATGAGATTGTCGAATTGCTTGGCATCGGACATTTACTTGAGCGGATACCGGGTACCCTTTCGGGCGGCGAAGCACGCCGAGTCGCCATAGGCAGGGCACTACTGAGCGATCCT
>NZ_JABUZF010000200.1:15590-18251 GCF_014897885.1 Halomonas sp. 3D7M
AGCCACTCTCCGGATTGGATGGGCCACGTAAGCAAGAGCTGTTGCGCTTCATTGCGCGACTGACTCGCCAGGTTCAAATCCCGGTGATTTACGTCAGCCACGACCCCGAAGAGATCTCGGCAATTGCTGATCATCTCGTACTGATGAAAGAGGGGCGCGTTATTGCTAGCGATCCATTACATGGTCTTTTGCAGCGCTTTGATTTAACCGAGGAGCTGGGAGGGTTCGATGCCGCCTCGATTATCGAAGGTCGAGTTGTCGAACATGACGATGTATACCAGCTAACCCATCTTGCGCTTGATAAGTGTCACCAATTAATAATACCGGGTATATCAGCGCCTGTCGGCAGCCGTTTGCGCGTACGTATCTTTGCACGGGATATTGCCTTGGCACTCTCACCGACAAAGGACACCAGCTACCGTAATCAGCTCGCGGCTACTATTAAAAAAATGGAAACGTTGCCCACCAGCCCACACTCGGTGGAGCTGCTGTTGAGCCTTGGTTCTATTCACCTTAGATCACGCTTAACTCGCAAGTCCTCAGATGAAATGAAACTCGCTGTAGGTAAGCAGGTGACAGCGCTAGTGCGCAGTGTATCGATCTTGCATTACTAATACACAACGTCGGAGCTATGAATTGATTTAGCACTCGTTTTATCCGACGCCAATAGCCCCTACGTGTCAATTGACCGCACCGCCCTCACATTTTCATAAGGAAATTTCAGCTAAAATTGCCAAGCACTCTATATGAAACAACATAACACGGCCCAAATAGCGTATCGAGCAAATGCACTTATCACGTTCAGTAGGGACTCTTTGGTATCGCATAGCGCTTTATATGGCGTTTGTGGCGATGCATCTCCTACTGGGCGGGCCGCTAATTTCGCAGTATCAAGCGGGTGGGCAACATCACGCTAACCACGGCACTGACCACTCCTCTAGCCATTCATCAAGTCACCAGAATGGAAACCATCATCAGCACGCGGCCCCGCAAGCAAGTCAACATCACCACTCTTCAGGCCATGCTGAAGCGGTAGAGCCGATATTTAACTGGTTTCACCAATGTGGCTACTGCGCCGTCTGGCAACAGTTTCCAACGACACCAACCGTTCTTCCCGCGATCAGCCAGCAAGCGTTTATCACGCATGGGCAACTGCTGACGCAACCGACACAGGCGATGCGCTCCTGTGATAACTACCCCCACGCGCTAACGCGAGCTCCGCCCTTTTTGCGACGTGTATAACGCCACATCGTCAGCCCTTTCAGCCTGAAGCTCGCTTCAGGCGAGTGGCTGTCTACATCAAAAAAAGGGATCATCATGTCGCATCTAGCTACTGGGCATGGCGTCGTTACGCCTGCCCGTTTAAAAAACCGTTTTCAACGACACGCACTAACATTAAGCATCGCCGCGGCATCGAGCGTGGCTGTTCAAAGCACATGGGCACAGTCGCCTGCCGCTCACCACGACCATCATCATGCGCTCAACACCATGGTCGTCACCGCTGTACCGCTAAGCTCGCCACTTACGGTGGAAACTGACCCACGCATACCGCGCCAACCGGCCCCTGCCAGCGACGGTGCCGACTACCTTCAGACCATTCCGGGGTTCTCTGCCATTCGTAACGGCGGCACCAACGGTGACCCGGTTTTCCGTGGCATGTTTGGCTCGCGTCTACGGGTGCTGACCAATGGCAGCCAAATGCTAGGCGCTTGCCCGGCGCGCATGGATGCGCCGACGTCTTATATCTCACCTGAAAATTACGATAGCCTCACCGTCACCAAAGGGCCACAGTCGGTGCTATGGGGGCCAGGTGCCTCAGCGGCAACGGTGCGCTTTGACCGCGGCCCAGAAGAGTTCGATGAAGCGGGCGTACGTGTAGATGGCAGCGTCATGCTGGGCACCTATGGTCGCTTTGATCGCCGCATTGATGCCGCAGTGGGTAATCAAGCGGGCTATCTGCGCATTACTGGCAACCAATCAGAGGCCAACGACTATAAAGATGGCGACGGCAACGCTGTGCCCTCTCAGTGGGATAAATGGAACGGCGACGTGGCCATAGGCTGGACACCCGACGACGACACTTGGCTTGAAGTCACCGCTGGCCGAGGAGACGGTGAAGCGCGCTATGCCGGACGGGGCATGGATGGCAGTAAGTTTCTGCGCGAAACCGTGGGCATACGTTTTCAGCGCGAGAATTTAGGCGAGCACTGGAAACGTCTGGAAATGCAGGCCAACTATGCCTACGCCGACCATATTATGGATAACTTTACCCTTCGTTCACCGGGCAGCATGAGCATGGGTGGCGGCATGGATATGGGCAGCGGCATGGACATGGGCGGTGGCATGGACATGGGCGGCGGCATGGATATGAGTAACGGCATGGCCATGCGGGTTGATCGCCGTACTCGAAGTGCGCGCGCTGCGTCCACCTGGGAGTGGGAAAACACCACCTGGATCGCTGGCGTCGACGTTGAACATCAGGTACACCGCAACCTGGATGGAGAGCGCTGGCAACCCGATTACGAGCAGACCCAGTTCGGCGCCTTCAGCGAGGTCACCCGGTATATAGGTGAACGTGACCGCCTGATTGGTGGTGCCCGGGTAGACCGCTATCGCGTCAGTGACGAGAGCCTGGATACGGCTAACGCACGCCTTACCCGC
>NZ_JABUZF010000200.1:18269-19408 GCF_014897885.1 Halomonas sp. 3D7M
CCCGCCGTGACACTCTGCCCAGTGCCTTTGTCCGCTACGAGCAAGATTTAGCCTCAGCACCAATCACTTGGTATGCCGGTGTTGGGCATGTGGAACGCTTTCCTGACTATTGGGAGCTAAGTTCCAACAAAGCAGGCCCGGCCGGCAGCTTGAATGCCTTCGATGGCGTTCAAGCCGAAAAAACCACCCAGTTGGATATCGGTGCTCAGTACAACGACCAGCGCTTGAGCGCGTGGGTGTCCGGATATGCAGGATATGTAAACGATTTTATTCTGTTTGATTACAACACAGCGGGCATGGGCACTACTCAAATCGATAACATTGATGCCCAGATTGCAGGTGCCGAAGTGGGTGCCAGCTATCAAATAACCGACAACTGGGTGGGCAATGCCTCCCTGGCCTATGCCTGGGGACGTAATGCCGACGACAATGAAGCCTTACCTCAAATCCCACCGCTGGAAGCTAATGTTGGCTTGACCTATGCACGCGACGCTTACTCCGTGGGCGGCCTATGGCGTGGCGTCGCGGCACAAAACCGCACTGCGCTCGAAAAAGGCAATGTCGTCGGCCAAGACCTGGAATCATCCTCAGGTTTCGGGGTGTTCTCGCTTAATGGCGCGTATCACGCAAGCAACCACCTAACCTTGAGTGTGGGTGTGGATAACGTTTTCGACACCACTTACACCGAGCACCTGAACCTAGCCGGTAACGCCGCTTTTGGCTACCCCGCTGATCTGGATCGCGGTATTAACGAGCCTGGCCGGATGGTGTGGGCACGGGCCGACTTCAGCTTCTGATTCACTCAGGTGCTCAGTAGAGCACCTGTTTCCCCTGACTCATTAAACCAGCAGGCTCGTTGCCTGGTGGTCTGGAGACACTACATGACGATCGCGTCCTCCTCACAAGAAGGTAAACGCAAAACCTTCGATCTTTATCGCGCCGTTTGGCGCTGGCATTTTTACGCTGGCCTTTTGGTGCTGCCGTTTATGATTAGTCTGGCGATCACTGGCGGGCTGTATTTATTCAAAGACGAGCTGGACGCGCTGATACACGCTGATGTTGAGCGCGTGGCCGTTCAAGAGGCCACGCTGCCTCCCTCTGCGCTGGTAAGTGCAGCGCTGACGGCTCATCCCGGCACC
>NZ_JABUZF010000196.1:0-667 GCF_014897885.1 Halomonas sp. 3D7M
CTTTGGGTGCGCTGTTCGACATGCAAAAACTCCTCGGCCAAAGGGCCTACTAAAGCAATCAAGCGTTTAATGTGCCGTGTGCCGCAAGCGGCTCACCAGGAAATTAGAAGGCGCATAGTCTACCAGAGCTAGTCGCTTAGAGCGCGTTTGTAAATAGATCGAAATTTTAATCAAAGTAGCATTGAAAAGCGCGCGACTTGGCGGCATTGTGTGTTTGTCATTTCAGACTGATGGAGTCCCATGAGTACGGCATACTCAACTGCTCACGCAGAAACGCTAGATCCTCCGCGAAGCAGCCCTGACCTCGATGTCAGGGATTTAGAAAAACGTACGCGCCTAATGCGTATCATTACCCGCCTGATCGCCGTATCAGATCTGGGAAGCCGCGAAATAGCCCGCCGGGCTGGGCTTCCAGTACAAAAGATCAGCGACCTGCTCGCCGGAAGGCTAGAGCACCTAGATATTGATGAACTCAATGTCTTGCGTCGCACGTTAGAGCTGGAGACGCCATAGCAATAGTTGCTACCTAACGTAATCATTCATCCCCTTTGTTTGCTAACAGGCTTGCCCGCTGGGCAGGCCTGTTTTTGTTTCAAAACAGCTAATTAGCGTTCCAGGATTAAGAGAACATTAAGAAACTCTCGCTAACCCATTGACACGTATCAAT
>NZ_JABUZF010000197.1:0-1456 GCF_014897885.1 Halomonas sp. 3D7M
AATAGACGTAGGCAGTGCCATCGGTTAGCTCCTATTCGTTGGGGGCAAAGTCGAGTAGCACGTCACCTTGACTCACGGTATCGCCCGACTGGAAGTGGAACGTCTCCACGCTACCATCGGCAGGCGCGGTCATGGTGTGCTCCATCTTCATCGCTTCCATGACCATCAACGGCATGCCTTTCTCGACCGCCGCGCCAGGCTCTACCAGCAGCGCGACAACGGTGCCATTCATGGGGGCGGTGAGCGTTGATTCGGCTTCATGGTGACCGTGGTCAATGGCATCAATACGTCGCCAGAAGAGGCGTGTTTCGCCACTAGGTTCAGCCATCACCACGATATGGCCATCGCGGCGTGCCTGTAGACGACGGCGGTGGCCGTTTAGCGTGACGGCGACCGCATCACCTGTCAGCGATTGTAGGCTAGCGGTCAACGTTTGATCACCGATGGTCAGATTCCACAGCGATTCGCCGCTTTCGCGCTTACCTTCAACAATCACCACCGCTTCGTCGCTGTCGGCTGCCTGGGCACTTGCCGGGTCACACAGCGCAATACGAATGGTATGGGGGGCATTCAAGCGGAAACCGTCGTGGCGATCCCACGGAGAGTCGCTCTCGCACTCTTTGGCCAGCTGGTTCAGGCCGATCAGCGCGGCGCTGGCATACGCCTCGGTAGAGTAGCTGCGCGGAGCAAACAGCGTGGCTTCGTTGCGTTCGATAAAACGCGTGTCTAGCTCGACGTTTTTAAAGCCGGGGTGATTTGCCAAGCGTTGCAGGAAGGCGCGGTTCGTCACCACGCCCTGTACATCCAGCGCCGCCAACGCTCGGTTGAGAGTGGCTAGCGCCGCATCCCGGTCAGCGCCGTGAACAATCAGTTTGGCCAGCATGGGGTCGTAGTGCATGGAAACCACATCGCCACTTTCTACGCCGCTGTCTAAACGGACCTGATCGCTATCTAAGTCGGCACCTTCTAGGTCCAAGGCGAAGCGAGTCAACAAACCGGTGGCCGGTAGGAAGTCTTGCTCCGGGTCTTCGGCATACAGGCGCGCTTCAAAACTGTGGCCGGTGATGGTGAGCTCGTCTTGTGTGCAGGGGAGTGGTTCACCCATCGCAACGCGCAGCTGCCATTCGACCAAATCCTGGCAGGTAATCATTTCAGTAACGGGATGCTCAACCTGCAGGCGGGTGTTCATCTCCATAAAGTAGAACGAACCGTCGGCGTCGAGCAGAAACTCCACAGTACCTGCGCCCACATAGCCAATTTCTTTTGCCGCGCGAACGGCAGCGTCGCCCATCGCACTGCGCAGTTCGGGCGTCATGCCAGGAGCGGGCGCTTCTTCTATGACTTTCTGATGGCGGCGCTGAACGCTGCAATCCCGTTCGAATAGGTACACGCCATTGCCGTAGCGGTCGCAGAATACCTGTACTTCGACATGACGAGGCTGCACCAAGTACTTCTC
>NZ_JABUZF010000198.1:0-3283 GCF_014897885.1 Halomonas sp. 3D7M
GAGGTCTCTCCGAATGACGATAAATGACAATGAGCCCCGCCAACCCTTAGGGCCTGGGGCGGCTGCGGTGTTTAGCCACCACAGGCCGATAAAACGCCGACGCCTAAGCGCCGTGTAGATGTTTTCTTTCTACATTCAACAAGCTACGTACTTTTCGATGTAGTAAAGCTACACAATTGTCGTAAAAGTTAGCCTTTTGTATATGAGAAGATACCGCAAAGTCGTCACTCTGCCAATTCCAGCAAGCCCTAAAAGGCTATCGAAAACAGACTATTGCACCGCAACATAAAAAAACAGTAAGACTTTAGATGCATCTACCAAACGCTCAAAAATGTAGCCAAACTACCGTTTTATTTACTTACGAGTGAAGCACTTAATTAAGTTTACAACGTTCTTTGACGAATTTATTAGCCCGGCGCTAAGCATCTAACTGCTGAAAATAATAAGCCCAATCAAAGGCTGGTCCTGGATCAGTTTTACGCAGTGGAGCCACGTGGGCATGACCGGTAATACGCGACTTATCCAGCTGTGGGTAGCGCGCTATTAGCCACTGAGTTACCGCTACTAACCTTTGATATTGCGCTTTGGTAAAGGGGGTCACGTCGTCACCTTCCAATTCAATACCCACTGAAAAGTCATTTAAGGCTGTTCGCCACGCCTTTTGATACGGATCCAACCAGAATGAGCGCCCGGCATGCCAAGCGCGATGATCTGTATCAACAAACTGTAAGCACTCGCCATCGCGGCGAATCAGAAAGTGAGCCGATACCCTAAGATGTGCAATCTCAGCAAAAAAGGGGTGCTCGGCTGAATTTAGCTGGTTAGTAAACAGCGCTTCAATGGCATCACCACTAAACTGGCCGGGCGGCAAACTAATCGCATGAATAAGCAGTAGCGAGACCTCACTATTGGGGCGCTGATCGCAGTTGGGTGATGCCACTTGCCTAGCGCTTGGCCACTGCCCCTCAAAGGCTGTACTTTTCATAACAGATACACTCTCCTCTACGTTGGCGTTCCCTTTCACTATAATGCCCAACACACCCAATAACGCCTAGAGAACGCACCGCCATGCATTATGAAAACGCTCTTGCCGACGAGATACGCGCTAGCGCAGCCCGCTTACTAGCTGAGGACATTGGCCCTGGCGATATTACAGCGCAGCTAATCCCTGAGAACCAATGGGCAACCGCCAGCATCATTACGCGTGAACCCGCAGTACTTTGTGGTGTTGCCTGGGTAGACGAGATTTTTCGACGGTTAGATAACCGCGTTACGCTACGTTGGCAGGCAGCAGACGGAGACTCTCTTCAAGCAGATCAGTGTTTTTTAGAGCTAGAAGGGCCTGCTCGCAGCCTACTGACCGGTGAGCGAGCGGCGCTAAATATGCTGCAAACATTGTCTGCCACGGCTACTTCAACACGACATTACGTTGATTTAATTGAAGGCACTAATGTCCGTCTACTCGATACGCGTAAAACGTTGCCTGGAATGCGCCTAGCCCAAAAGTACGCAGTCACCTGTGGCGGTGGACATAATCATCGCATTGGATTGTGGGATGCCTTCTTAATTAAAGAGAATCATATTACTGCTTGTGGCGGTATTCAGGCAGCCGTTGAGCAAGCTCGTAAACTGGCAAGTGACCTGCCAGTAGAGGTAGAGGTGGAAACGTTTGAGGAGCTTGATCAAGCACTCGCCGCAAAGGCAGACATTATCATGCTCGATAATTTCGCCTTAGAAGACTTACATGTAGCCGTCGAAATAAATGGTGGGCGGGCAACACTTGAGGCCTCTGGCAATGTCGGCGCAGCCACATTAAAGGCAATTGCCGATACCGGTGTTGACTGTATTTCCAGCGGCGCACTTACCAAAGACCTAAAATCGATCGATTTATCAATGCGTATTACCCACACCTTCGACGTTTGATGTGCTCAGGTTTCGACAGCGTTGAGCTTTTTGACTAAGCGATAGCGTTTCAAAAGTTCGCCACTGCGCTCTACCCACTGCTCGCCGAGGTTGCTAAAACCTCGGCGAATCAAACGTTCATAAAGCACTAAACTTGCTTCAATTTCTACACTCGAGACGCCCTGCTCAAGCAACATACGTTCAGCGTGTATCAACAGTGTGGTACCGATCCCACGTCCAGTCAGTGAAGGCCACACATAAAGTGTCTCTATACGTTTGGCCGCAACATCCAGCTCTAAAAACCCTACACATCGCCCATCACAGCTGGCGACCAATGTAGTATAAAGCGTTTGTCTGGCCGCCCAGGCGCTTGCCTCGCGTGGCAGAGCACTCGCCCAAGCTCGGCGTTCGTCTACACCATAATGGGAAGCGGCGCCCTGCATCACAGCGTGATAAAACACCTCTGCTTGGTCAGCTGCATCACGGGCAAACCCTTCACGATAGATAATTCGTGGAGTGGGCGCAGAAGGTGTTTGGCTCGCGTTAGTACTTGTCGCGTTAGTACTTGTCACATTAGTACTTAGCATATATACAACTCCACTATTTAATTATCGCACCTTAACGGGTCATTGCATCCCAACTCGATGCTTGACTGCTTTATACTTCGTTTTTATCTACACGTAAGGTGTGTCATGCACGATATATCCATAAATGAGTCATTTACCATCAACCCTATAGGTTATATTGAAAGCGACTACCCTGATAAGTTTGGCATTCCTCGCCAACCAGGACTAGCGACGGCAGCGAAAGCGACACTGGTATTAACGCCCCCCTTCAACACACCATTAAGCGTTCGTGGACTAGAAGCATTTAGCCACTTATGGATCAGCTTTATTTTTCACCGCAGTCCCGAAGAGTGGGCTCCCCTTGTACGCCCTCCCCGACTGGGTGGCAATAAAAAAATAGGGGTCTTCGCGAGTCGTAGCACACATCGGCCTAATCGTTTAGGGCTATCACTTGTTGAGCTAGTGGGTATTGATACGCACAATGGTGTAAGCCTACTGCTCAAAGGAGCAGATTTAATGACAGGTACACCGGTAGTGGATATCAAACCTTACCTGCCTTGGACTGAAGCCGTTCCGAATGCACGCTCAGGCTTTGCCCCAGCACCGCCACCTTTCTACCCTGTAGAATTCTCCTCAGCGGCCGAAACAGCGCTCGCTCAACGCGCAGATGCTAGTGACTTAAGGCGGCTCATTACTCAAGTATTAGGCCAAGACCCACGACCCGCCTACCATCAGGATCAACTAGAACGGGAATATGGCATGCAGTTAAGAGATGTCAATATTCGTTTTCAAGTAAGTGGTTATGCAAAAGTTAT
>NZ_JABUZF010000199.1:0-1552 GCF_014897885.1 Halomonas sp. 3D7M
CGAGGCGCACGAGACGCTCGGTGAGGGTCCAGGCGATCCGCCAGGCGCCGCCCAGCGTGCCGAGCCCGACCGCGAGGGCGAACAGGAACGCGCCCCCCACGAACTCGGCCGTCAGGGCGTCCGGCGCCAGGACGGACCCGGACCCCACCAGCACGGCGGCCCACAGCACCCCCATGCGCTGACCGGCCTGCAGGCCGTGGCCCATGGCCATGGCGCTGGCGGAGATGCCCAACGCGACGCGGGCCCGGTGCTGGACGTTGACCGTGGTGCCCCGGGTGGCGAGCCGCATGGCGGGGGCGGTGAGCAGGCGGGCGAGCGCCCATGCGATCAGGGGCGAGAGCAGCAGGCTGAGCAGCACCTCGGCGCGGACGAGGTCGAAGATGGTGTGGGCGACGTCGACGTCCAGGCTCAGGCGCACGGCGAGGTGGCTGCCCGCCAGCGCGGAGATCAGCGCGTGCGTGCTGGAGCCGGGCAGGCGCCGCCACCACAGCAGCAGACCCCACACGAGGGTCACCGCGCAGGACACGCCCACGGCCAGGGGGCCGATCTCGCTGCGCACCGCGGGCGAGGTGAAGTAGTGCACGCTCAGCGTGATGAGCCCGATGCCCAGCAGGGCGCCCACGGTGTTGACCGCCCCGGTCAGGAGGAGGGCCCCGCGCGGGGTCAGCGCCCGGTACCGGACAGGCAGCGCCGCGGCGTTGGGGGCGTCGCGGAACCCCATCAGCGCGCCGACGGCGCACAGCAGCACGAGGACGACGGCGAGCCCCGCGGTCACGGCGCCTCCACCGGCTCAGGACTCACGGACGAGCACCATGCCCAGGTCCATGTTCACGCGGGAGAGGGCCTCGAGCGCCGCGTGCAGCGCCCAGGCGACCTCGCGCTGGCGGTTGTAGTCGCGCTGCAGCAGGTCCATGCCGAGGTCGGCGAGCCACTCGACCATGACCCGCTCCGTGCGGCGGGAGGCGCGCAGCAGCTGCATCCACGTGGCCTCCAGGGCGTCGAGGTCGCGCACCTCGGCGGCGCCGCGGGCGAGCAGCTCGGCCTGCCGGCCCACGGTCTCCAGGACGTCGAGGGCGTGCGTCGGCAGCTCCTCCAGGTCGGCCCGTTGGATCAGCACGCCCGCCGACACGACGCGCCGGGTGGTCGCGTGCACGCCGCTGGCCAGCCGGTAGAGGTCCTGACGAGGCAGCGGAGTCACGTAGGCGCTGCGCAGCGCGGTGAGGAAGGCCATGAGGGTGGCGCTCGAGGACGAGTCGAGCTCCTCGAGCTCACGGGCGGCACGGTCCGCCTCGGGTCCGCGGGTCCCCGCGACCTGGGCCACCAGATGCACGGACCGGTGCAGGGCCTCGGCGAGGTCCGCCATGTGGCGCAGCGCCGGGGTGTCGCGCGTGACGAGCCAGGGCATGCGGGGGGACATGGGCAGCGGTCGCTCTCTCGTCGACGGGTGGCGAAGGGGTCGACGACGACGCCGGACCGGGAACGCCTCTCGGCGGAAGGCCGCTCGCAGCGGCTATGTGTTGGAGCCCGGGGTTACCAGCGGCCCGGCGCCGTC
>NZ_JABUZF010000205.1:0-4927 GCF_014897885.1 Halomonas sp. 3D7M
AGCCTCGCCATCTCTTCTGAGTCTAGCGGGCCAGGATTCAACGACATAATGCGGCGCAGCACCTGCGCCTCCCGCTCAGGACGATAAAATACGGCGTCTTTATCTTGAGCAAGCTTAACGTGTGCCACCTGCTGGGCGCAGTTGGCGCGCTCACTAATCAAGCGCAGAATATCGCCATCCAACTGGTCGATACGTTGACGTAAGTCGTCTAATTTAATTGGCGTATCGGACATGATGGTTAGCCTCTTCGTTGTTCAAAATCCGCCATAAAGGCGATTAGCGCGTCAACGGCCTCTTCAGGCACCGCGTTATATAAACTCGCACGCATGCCGCCAACACTACGATGGCCCTTTAGGTTAAGAAGCCCCGCCTCGTCAGCTTCTTGCAGGAATACGCTGTCTAAACTGCTGTCGGCCAGCACAAACGGAACATTCATGCGGGAACGGTTACGGCTGGCAATCGGATTAGTATAAAAATCACTGGCATCAATAGCGGCGTAAAGCTTCTGCGCTTTGCGCCGGTTAATGTCATCCATCACCTCTAAGCCACCGATGTCATCTTTTAACCACTGGAAAACAAGGCCAGCCAAGTACCATGCAAACGTTGGCGGCGTGTTGACCATAGAGCCTGCGTCCGCAAGCATTTGATAGTCAAACAGTGACGGAATGGAGCTAGGCGCTTTGCCGAGCAAGTCATCACGAATAGCGACCAAGGTTAAGCCAGCCGGGCCAATGTTTTTCTGAGCCCCCGCGTAAATCACTCCAAACTGCGTCACATCAATAGGGCCGGACAGAATGTTCGACGACATATCGCAAACCAAAGGTACATCCGCGCCATCTGCACGTTGCACCCTTGGCGTGTAGTCGAACTCTAAGCCACCGATGGTTTCATTTGAGGTGTAATGCAAATAGGCGGCATCGCTGCTAATCGCCAATGCATGTTCATCAGGCACCGCTGTATGACCATTGACTTCACTGCACGCTGCCATATGACAGCTAAACCCTAACCGCCGGGCTTCACTAATCGCCTTTTTACCCCAAATGCCCGTTTGGATAAAATTGGCGCATCCCCCTTGACCAAGCAAATTCATCGGCAGCATCGCAAACTGCATGCTGGCTCCGCCCTGCAAGAAGAGCACTTTGTAATTACTGGGAATATCCAGCAAATGACGCAGATCTGCTTCTGCTCGATCAGCAATAGCGACAAATTCATCACTGCGATGACTCATCTCCATTACAGACAAGCCACGCCCTTGAAAGTCCAGCAGTTCGTTGCGCGCACGTTCAAGCACGGCAACAGGCAGGGCCGCTGGCCCTGCACAAAAGTTATAATGACGTGTCATCGGTTCCCTGTTCCTGTTCGCCATCGTCAGCGTTATCTGGCTTGCCGGGATCAACAGCATCGCTATCGACGACATCGGTATCAATCGCACCGGTGTCTAGAGCGTCTGCTTCTGAACTATCTGACTCAAGCTCATCTATTTCGGCAGGCTCATCCACACGGACAGTTTTAACTAGTTTTTCTTCTTTACCCAGGCGAATCAGCATAACGCCCTGAGTATTTCGCGAGGTCGTTGACACTTCCTCAACCCGAGTACGCACCAAGGTGCCACGATCAGTGATCAGCATCATTTCATCGCTGTCATAGACTTGCATTGCGGCCACTAGAGCGCCGTTACGCTCGCTGGTTTGCATGGCAATAACGCCCTGCCCACCACGACCACGCAGCGGGAATTCTTCTAGGCGCGTACGCTTACCGTAACCATTCTCACTGGCCGTGAGAATATAGATCTGTCCTTCAGCTTGAGCATTCTCGGCCGCGACAAGCTGGGTATCAGCATCTACATCGGCGTCATCTTCTGCGTCAATTTGTTGGCTCTTAGGAATGATCAAGCTAATAACTTCAGCATCCCCCGCCAGGCGCATACCGCGTACACCACGGGCGGTACGGCCCATGGCGCGCACATTGCCTTCTTCGAAGCGGATCGCCTTACCGTTGGAGGAAAGCAACATGGCGTGATCAGAGCCAGACGTAATAGCAGCCCCCACCAAACGGTCGCCCTCTTCCAAATCAATGGCGATCAAGCCAACACTACGTGGGCGAGAGAATTGCTCAAGACTGGTACGTTTAACGGTACCTTTCGCCGTGGCAAAGAAAATGTAGTGCTCAGGATCGTAATCACGCACTGGCAAAATGGCGTTGACGGCTTCGCCTTCTTCAAGCGGCAGCATATTGACCAGCGGCTTGCCCCGAGAACCACGACTGGCGTTCGGCATCTCATAGACTTTCAGCCAATACACCTTGCCTCGGTTAGAGAACAGCAGCACGGTGTCATGGGTAGATGCGACCAACAGGTGCTCGATAACGTCTTCATCTTTCATCGCGGTGGCTGACTTACCTCGCCCACCACGGCGTTGTGCCTGATAATCAGACAACGGCTGAGTCTTGGCGTAGCCTGAGCGGGAAACAGTGACCACCATATCTTCTTCAGCGATGAGATCTTCAATCGACAAATCAAGGTGGCTCGCCTGAATTTCCGTACGGCGGTCATCGCCATACTGCTCACGTACAGCATGCAGCTCTTCTCGGATGACTTCCATCAGACGATCTGGAGACGCCAGGATGGTCGTAAATTCGGCGATTTTCTCAAGAATCGACAGGTATTCGTCTAACAGCTTCTCGGTTTCAAGACCTGTTAGGCGATGCAGACGAAGCTCTAGAATTGCTTGAGCCTGCGCCGGCGACAGTCGATATTCCGTCGCCGCCGTATTTAGACCAAACCCTTCATCCAGCTCTTCAGGCTTGCATGAGGTTGCGCCAGCACGTTCCAGCATCGCGGTAACCTGTCCGGGCTGCCACGTTTTAGCCAAC
Source organism: Halomonas sp. 3D7M (assembly GCF_014897885.1). Taxonomy (NCBI): domain Bacteria; kingdom Pseudomonadati; phylum Pseudomonadota; class Gammaproteobacteria; order Oceanospirillales; family Halomonadaceae; genus Halomonas; species Halomonas sp. 3D7M. Next base: position 2,872 of record NZ_JABUZF010000205.1, read on the forward strand.
AGTTTTTCACGCGCTTCAGAGGCATTGGGAGATGCCTTAATCAGCTCGATCACTTCATCAATATTGGAGATGGCAACTGCCAAACCCTCCAACAAATGACCACGCTCACGGGCTTTTTTCAACTCATACAAGGTACGGCGAGTAACAACTTCGCGGCGATGGCGAATAAACGCCTCAAGCATCTCTTTGAGGTTAAGAGTGCGTGGCTGGCCGTTTTCCAGCGCTACCATGTTAATCCCAAACACATTTTGCAATTGTGTTTGCGCAAACAAGTTGTTGACGACGACATCACCTGACTCGCCGCGTTTGATCTCAATCACCACGCGCAGGCCGTCTTTATCCGACTCATCGCGGAGCTCAGCAATACCCTCGATTTTCTTCTCTTTTACCAGCTCAGCGATTTTCTCGATCAATCGCGCTTTATTCACCTGGTAAGGCAGTTCAGTGATAATAATGTGATCTCGACCACTCTTATCATCATGCTCAATCGTATGGCAGGCACGCACATAGATACGCCCACGCCCGGTGCGGTAAGCATCTAAAATACCCGCGCGACCATTGATAATGCCCCCGGTAGGGAAATCTGGCCCTGGAATGTACTGCATGAGGTCATCAACGGTGAGCGTGTAATCATCAATTAACGCCAGACAACCATCAATTATTTCCCGCATGTTATGGGGCGGGATATTGGTCGCCATGCCCACCGCAATCCCTGATGACCCATTGATTAACAGGTTAGGAACTTTGGTTGGTAGCACGGCAGGAATACGTTCGGTGCCGTCGTAGTTATCGACCCAATCGACGGTATCTTTTTCCAGGTCAGCTAGCAGCTCGTGGGCAAGGCGCGCCATGCGCACCTCGGTGTAACGCATGGCGGCCGCGTTATCACCGTCAATAGAACCAAAGTTACCCTGACCATCCACCAGTACGTGACGCATGGAAAAGTGCTGGGCCATACGAACGATAGTGTCATACACCGCACTATCACCATGCGGATGGTATTTACCGATGACATCGCCGACGACACGCGCCGACTTCTTGTACGGTTTATTCCAATCGTTGCTCAGCTCGTGCATGGCAAAAAGCACGCGCCGGTGAACAGGCTTGAGGCCGTCACGCACATCGGGAAGAGCGCGACCGATAATGACACTCATCGCGTAGTCGAGGTACGACTGTTTAAGCTCGTCTTCAATATTGACGGGCAAGATTTCTCTGGCGATGTCACCCATGAAAGTCAGATCCTTTGCACTGCATTGGCACTGCGAGAGTTGAAAGCGCTTAAAAAAGCCGCCCTTGATACCACAACAAGGCGGCGCGCAGAGTCAGCACCATCATACCACTGCATAAGCACCATGGGCAGTCAGTGGCAACGGCATTACGCTTTACGCTAAAAAGGCGTCTTTATCGACCACAAGCCCCTCAAACACCTCTCGCACGTCTCCTTCAATAGGAGCGGCCTTATTCGCCTTCACATCTAGCAGCACAAAGGTCAAATCTGCCTGAGCAACCAGTACGCCGTCTTGACGCACAATTCGATGATGGCAAATCGCGCTACGATCACCCACGTCTACTATGCCGGTCATAATCTGCAAATCATCGTTCTGAACAGCGGCCGCTCGATAATCAATATTCAAATTGACCACGACAAACGCTCGGCCTGCCTTATGAAGTTGATTTATCAGGCGCGGATGGTCATCAAAAAAAGCCCAGCGCCCCTCTTCCATAAATTCAAGATAGCGCGCGTTGTTGACGTGACCGTAGCCGTCTAAATGGTAACCACGCACTCGCAGAGCAACACTGGATATTGCTGTAGACATAACACCCCCATTTCTAAAAATCTGTTAACCATTCACAAAACCCTTCAAATCAAACACAAGTTTTAAACCAGTGCAACAACAAGGCAATCCCCTAAGGCGCTGGTAGGAAAGGCTTGGTTTCGCCATAATGTGCCACCTTTTAAATAGGATTGGTGACATGTGGTTTAAGCACCTACATTTATACCGCCTTCACGGCGCCCCTGAGCTTGATAGCGATACACTTGCGAATGCACTCGACG
>NZ_JABUZF010000205.1:5040-10879 GCF_014897885.1 Halomonas sp. 3D7M
GCATGAAATCCAAGGCCACCGACTACTTTCAGCCCTGCGCCAAGAGCGCTTGCTTCCTGCATCTGTAGTAAAAGAGGAAGTGGACGATAAAGTCGCTGATATCGAAGCCAGCGAAGGACGCAAGGTGACGCGCAAAGAAAAAACGGCGCTGAAAGAGCAAGTCACTGAGGAACTAATGCCCCGCGCATTTGTTCGCAGTCAGAAGATCGATTTATGGTGGGATACGCGTCATCAATTAATTGGCGTCAATGCCAGCTCTCGTACACGGGCAGAAGATGTACTGGATCTTCTGCGTGAAACGCTGGGTAGCTTGAAAGTCACGCCACTGACATCACAAACACTGCCTATCCGTGCGATGACGCAATGGCTGGGCGAAGCGGAAAGCCGCCCTGCTGATCTTGTGTTAGGGGATCAGGTTGAGTTAAAAGCCAAAGGCGATGATGGCGTGCTGCGCGCTCGCCAAGTTGATCTAGACAGCGACGAGATCCAGCAACTGCTTGAAAGCGGACGTCAAGCCAGCAAGCTCGCAGTTAGCCTGGAAGGTCGTTTAAGCTTTGTTCTGCATGATGATTTAGCGCTGAAATCATTGCGTTTTGGCGATGCATTAATAGAGGAAGCTGATCACGCAGATGATGGCGATGATGCACTTGCTCGCTTAGAAACTGATTTTATTTTGATGGCGCAGGCACTTTCTGACGATATTCCTCGCCTAATCGAGTGGCTGGGTGGTGAAGCTCAGCGCGAAGCTGCTACGCAGCCAGACGCTTAATTCAGCCGTTAGCCTGCTGATATAAACTGTTTATTTCTGCCTATATCCAACGGATCGCATGACTCATCACAACAACGCACTTAACGCTGACACCGCCAACGACCCCTGGGCTGACATTCGCCCCTATATGGATCATGAAGTGGCCAATGTTCTTGAGCGCCTATCACATGATAGCGAGCTTTTAAATGCATTGACTCAGTTCAGGCTTCCGCGCATGGCCAAGTGGGCGCCTCCCATTGCCCGCGCCTTAGCAGGCCATGCCGTCCGTCGTGAAGTAAAGGGCGTTACATCCGTATATGACTTCCAGATGCGGATCGCCAGCTATATGGAGCGCATGATTCGCACCACCACGGATGCCTTCGAAGTCTCTGGGCTTGATAAGCTAGATAACAACAGCGCTTACCTGTTTATAGGCAACCATCGCGATATATCGCTAGACCCCGCCTTTGTGAACTATGCGCTTTATCTGGCGGGTCGCGATACAGTGCGTATTGCGATCGGAGATAACCTCCTGAAAAAGCCCTACGTCACCGATCTGATGCGGTTAAATAAAAGTTTTATTGTACCGCGCAGCGCCCGAGGCAAGCGTGCGATGCTGGCGGCATATCAGCAGTTATCAGCCTATATCCGTCACTCAATTACTGTTGATCAGCACTCTATTTGGATGGCGCAGCGAGAGGGTCGTGCTAAAAATGGCATTGATCGCACCGATCCCGCCATCATCAAAATGCTGACCATGGCCAGACGCAACGCTGACCGGGATATGGTATTCGGTGATGCCATTGCCGAGTTGAAACTGGTGCCGGTATCGATTAGCTACGAATACGACCCTTGCGACCAACAGAAAGCTCAGGAACTTCACGATATCGCTACCGAAGGAAGCTACGCGAAAAGCGAATTCGAGGACATTCGCTCTATTGTGTCAGGCATCACCGGTCCCAAGGGTCGGGTACAACTGCGCTTTGGTAGCCCGGTAGGCGCTGATATGGCAACGCCGGATGAAGTGGCAGCGGAAATTGACCGCCAAGTGATCGGTGCTTATCGCCTGTTTCCTAGCCATTATTTAGCACTGGAAGCCCTAGGCGAATCACCAGAACTGATCGCCCGCAAAACGATAACGCGTCAAGACAGAGAGCGTTTTAACGCTCGGCTGGCAAGTATACCTGAAGCGTTGCGGCCTTATTGGTTGGAACAATACGCCAACCCTGTCAAACACAAGGCTGGGCGCCTGAGCCTTTAAAGCGCAGGTACTGGAAACATACGTAATGGAAACATACATACTGGAAGCAAACGTACTGGAACAGTGTGCTAGCAAAAGCCAATAGACTGCATCCAATGCTTCCAGGAACCCATGCTCAGCTGTTAAAAAAGTGCTATGGTCAAAGCATTAATTGGTCTCGCTTGAACATCCCTCAAGCGCGGTCTTAAGGAGAACTCCAATGTCCGCATCAGAAATTCAAAAAACACGTATTATTAATGAACTACGCGATTTTATTCGCAAGCTGCTCCAAGACCCAAAAATCTTAGAACAATCCCTAGCGATTGCACGACAGCAGCTAGTCGAAGGCAACAGCCCTGCCGTAATGGCCAAAATTGCCAACGAAATCTCCGACACTACGAGCGTCCATATTCCCGAAGACCCCACTGAGCACTCTGAAGCTGACAAGCTTTTTTTAGAGCTTCTGCGTGAAGTCGTTCAGGAAGAGCAGGCACTCTACTAGTGGACAAATAGCTGTAAGCAGCATGTTGACGTTACCGGCGAAGCGCACCCCTACTTCGCCGTCTTTATTTGCACTGCCTAACCGGAATTATCATTCACCATGTCAAATACTGCCCCGCGCAACATCTTGGTGACAAGCGCGCTTCCTTATGCCAATGGCGCCATTCACTTGGGTCATCTTCTTGAGTACATCCAAACCGACATTTGGGTGCGTTTTCAAAAAAGTCGTGGACAGCAGTGCTACTACGTTTGTGCCGACGACGCCCACGGCACTGCCATTATGCTGCGGGCTGAGCAGGAAGGTATTACGCCCGAAGCCCTGATCGAGCGCGTTTCCCAAGATCATCAGGAAGATTTCGCCCGCTTTGGCGTGGGATTTGATAACTATCATTCCACCCATTCAGAAGAAAACCGCTATTTTAGCGAACTGATCTACACCCGCTTGCGTGATAAAGGCCATATTGCCACCCGCGATATTGAGCAAATGTTTGATCCGCAAAAGGGCCTATTCCTAGCTGACCGTTTTATTAAGGGCACGTGTCCTAAATGTGGTGCCGATGATCAATATGGCGATAACTGTGAAAAGTGCGGTGCCACTTACACGCCTGCTGACTTAATCAATCCTGTCTCCGCTATTTCTGGGGCAACACCAGAAGTACGTAGCTCTACGCATTACTTCTTCAAGCTACCAGACTTTGCTGAATTTCTTCAGCAATGGATTAATGACGGCCATGTACAGCCGCAAATTCGTAACAAGCTGATGGAGTGGTTCGAGTCGGGCTTTAATGAGTGGGACATCTCCCGAGATGCGCCCTACTTTGGCTTTGAAATTCCCGATGCTCCAGGTAAATACTTCTATGTCTGGCTAGATGCCCCCATCGGCTATCTGGCAAGCTTTAAGAACTTATGTGATCGGGAAGGGATCGACTTCGATACCTTTTGGAAGAAGGATTCCGATGCAGAGGTTTACCACTTCATTGGCAAAGATATTGTCTATTTCCACGCCCTGTTTTGGCCTGCCATGTTGCATGGTGCAGACCTTCGTACGCCGACTGCGGTCAACTGTCACGGTTTCTTAACTGTAGACGGTGCCAAGATGTCGAAATCTCGTGGCACTTTCATCAAAGCCGCTACTTACGCTGAACATTTAAATCCAGAGTATTTACGCTACTACTTTGCCGCTAAATTAACGTCCAAAGTGGATGACCTGGATCTTAACCTCGACGACTTTTCTGCACGGGTTAATTCTGATCTGGTAGGAAAAGTTGTCAATATCGCCAGCCGCTGCGCCGGCTTTGTGAAAAAACTGGGCGGCGGTAAACTGGCTGAACACTGCGCCGAACCACAAATGGTCGCGCGCTTTATCGCGGCTGGCGACGAGATTGCTGACGATTTTGAGGCGCGTGAATTTAGCCGGGCCATGCGCAAAATTATGGAATTGGCCGATGAAGCCAATACGTACATCGCCGACAAGGCCCCCTGGGCACTAGCCAAGCAGGAAGGCCGTGACGTCGAAGTGCTGGAAATCTGCTCAGTAGGCATCAACTTGTTCCGCCAATTGATGGTCTACCTTGCGCCTGTGGTGCCAACCATGGCCGAACAAGCACGTGAATTCTTGGCGATTGAATCACTCGACTGGGACAGCCGCAATACCGTACTAGTCAATCACTCAATCAATAAATTCAAGCCGTTAATGACGCGTGTTGAACGGGATAAGATTGACGCTATGATTGAGGCATCCAAGGAGGATTTAGTGGAAGAACAGAAGCTGAAAAACACTCCCAAAGGTCCCCTGGCAGAAGAACCAATTGCGGCAGAAATCAGCTTTGAAGATTTCGCTAAAGTTGATTTACGCATTGCCCGCATTGCTAAGGCACAGTACGTTGAAGGTGCTGACAAGCTGCTCCAGCTTACGCTGGATTTAGGCGGTGAAACACGTAATGTCTTCTCAGGTATTCGTTCGGCCTATTCACCAGAAGCACTTGAGGGCCGCTTGACAATCATGGTGGCTAATTTAGCTCCTCGTAAAATGCGCTTCGGTTTATCAGAAGGCATGGTATTAGCATCTGCTAACAAAGAAGGTATTTACCTCCTTTCCCCCGATGCCGGTGCGGAACCAGGGCAGCGTGTAACTTAACGGCTAATACATTAATAAGTAACTAATAAGGGGCAAGGCCTGCTACAGCCTTAGCCCCTTTTTTTTTGCCCATCTCTTAGCGACAATGAGCTACCCAGAAAACAACTAATATGCGGCTAGCTTGTTACTCCCTCACTGACTTTCAAGCTGGCGAAGCGCGTCAAGGGTGTCGGCATACTCCTGTTCTTCAAGCGGAAGGTAGCCGGTAAAATGAATCCAGTCACGAATGTCTTCGACATAGGCCATCGCGAAACGGTGAAGCTCCGGTTTTTCCTCGACACTTTGTCTATTCAGGTAAAGATAAAGCGGACGAGATAAGGGGGTATATTGACCACGCTTGACGGTTTCCAGCGTCGGAAATACGGGTTGATCACTATTGGCCACCGCAAGAAGTTTCAGCTCATTCCAGTGACGGTGATATCCGCCGATACCAAAAAAACCCAAAGCACCTGGTTCAGCGGCAATTTGCGCAGCTAGAAACTCCTCATCTTCGCTGGCAACGTAGTCCATCCGGCTACTACGGGTCGCGCCTACAATGGCCGTTGTGAAGTAGTCATAAGTTCCCGAGTCCTGTCCTCGACCAAACAGCTCAATGGGCTCATCTGGCCAACTTGCGCGCACATCACGCCATGTCATGACCTCGCCTTCTGACGCCGGAGACCAAAGCCTGTGAAGTTCGTCGACAGTAATATCATTTGCCCAGCGGTTGGATGGATGCACCACGATCGAAATCGCATCCATCGCAATAGGCACTTCCACATACGCTACATCGTTAGATGCGCACACAGCCCGTTCGCTTTCGTCTATTGGCCGCGATGCATTATTAATATCAGTCTCGCCTGCACAAAACTTCTCAAAACCAGCCGTTGTTCCAGTGAACTCGACGGCAATATTGGCATCAGGATTAGCACGCTCGTAACGACGTGCTGCTTCTCGCGTCAATGGATAAACGGTGCTGGAACCGCTGGCAGTTAAATCACCAGAGGCGGCTGCCTGCATTGAGTTGCTATCCTCGCTGTAACCTTGAAGCAAAAGGCCCAACAGCAGGCCTGACGCCATCAAGGAGTAGGAATATCCGCGTGTAGCATTAGTCATTGCCTCCCCCCAGCTCTTTCTTGAGAGCTTGCCAGAAGGTTTTAAGACCACTCACTTTGGTATCTACAGCATCAATATAATGATCAAGCTGGTCGATCAGCTCATGCTGCTCATGCTC
>NZ_JABUZF010000205.1:10893-14554 GCF_014897885.1 Halomonas sp. 3D7M
TCATGCTCTTCCCGCTCCTGGGTGGACGCCTCAGCCAACTGCGCTTCCAGCTCATCAATCGATTCACGTAGTTCGCGAATACGTGCTTCTGTCTCAATTCTGCGTTGTGAACTCATACCAATTCCATCCCCTTAGATCAAAACAACTGGCTCGCCCCGATCAGGAGCAATGGCAGCACAAAGAAAACACCTAAAATATAAGCCACCACATAGAGTTTGTTTTTCTGTGCCAGCTCCGCAAGGCCAGTGGCAATGCTAGGCGGAATACCACGTAAGAAAGGTAGGCCGTATATGACCAGTATCCCCACTAGGTTAAACATCAGATGCACCAAGGCAATCTGCATAGCCAGTACCGCCGTTGGGCCACTTATCGCCGTTGCAGCGAGCAACGCAGTGATACAAGTCCCCACATTGGTACCTAATGTGAACGGATAGACCTGCCTGAGATTAAACACGCCAGTGCCAGCAAGTGGCACAATCAATGCTGTGGTGGTAGAGGACGACTGCACCAACAGCGTAATGATTGCCCCCGAACACATACCAGAGACAGGCCCTCTCCCCACGCTTGCATGCATGATGTCACGCGCCTTACCCACCATTACCTTGCGCAATACTTTACCAATCGCCGTTACCACAAAGAGGATGAGTGCCACCCCAATAACAATCATAGCAACGCCCATCCAGATCGGATTCGGCAGCCACGATACCGAGGCGCTCAGCAAGTCGGTCGCCGGTGAAATCGCCATTTTCATGAAATTGACGCTTTTCATGTCGACGCTGGCATCGCTAACAAAAAAGCCCGCCAGCAAGGCAGAGGTTTTTTCTAAAAAACCAAACATCATTTCTAACGGAAGCAGTATAGCCACGGCAACGATATTGAACGCATCGTGCACCGTCGCCGCAGAGAAGGCGCGGCGAAATTCCTCACCACTACGCACATGACCTAAACTAACGATAGTGCTGGTCAGCGAAGTACCAATATTGGCGCCCATGATGAGCGGAATCGCAATACTGACTGGCAAACCACCCGCCACCATCCCCACAATGATGGCTGTCACCGTGCTTGAGCTCTGAATTAGCGCAGTTGCGACAACTCCGATAACTAACCCAATCATTGGATTAGTAGCAAATGAAAATAGCTCCTTAGCATTGCTTGCGGTAGCAGCCTTAAAACCGTCTCCGATAGCCCCCACCGCAGCTAACAACAAATAAACCAGTCCAATGACAATTAACCATGATAGCCATTGCGACGTCCCTGGGCGCTCCCCCTGCGTCGGTAAGACAACTCCTGAAGTCGACATGTGTTCCCCCTCCCTAGCTGATTTTAATTTGGATGAGGGTATGCAGAGATGATGTAGCTTTGATGACAGGATTAAAACGGTCTCATGACCAATGCCTGAGCTTGCCCCAGCCGTCATTTTCGAAGATGGGCAACAGGAGAGCGGTAGCAAGTTCTGCTGACTAAGTACTTATTTCTGGTCAATAGTGAGCCATAGCGCTTCTCCCACTAGCCAGCAACGATTTTTCTGCGCACAATACGCCGCTATGAATGAACTCTTCTTGATTTTGGTCAGCACTGCGCTGGTCAACAACTTCGTATTGGTACAGTTTTTAGGGCTCTGCCCGTTTATGGGGGTTTCCAATAAGCTGGAATCCGCGATGGGTATGTCGCTAGCGACGACGTTCGTGCTGACACTAGCATCTGCCGCTAGTTATGCGGTCTATCATGGCTTACTTGTACCCTTGGACGTTACTTATCTTCGCACTATCAGCTTTATCGTTGTTATTGCCGCCGTCGTGCAATTTACCGAAATCATGGTGCGTCAACTCAGCCCCCTATTGCATCAAGTGCTGGGGATCTTTCTACCGCTGATTACGACTAATTGTGCGGTACTTGGTGTTGCCCTGTTATCGCTTAACCGTGAGCTGAGTTTCTTTCATACGACTCTCTATGGCCTGGGTGCTGCGCTAGGTTTTTCGATGATTTTGGTGCTGTTCGCCGCGATGCGCGAGCGATTGGCCAATGCTGATATACCAACCCCGTTTAGAGGCGCTGCCATTGCAATGGTCACCGCCAGTCTTATGTCACTAGCCTTTCTCGGCTTTTCAGGTTTAGCGCAGGGGTAACCGCCATGGGAGACATATTTTCTTGGTGGGGCATTCTCAGTGCAGTGGGTGTGTTGACCGGAATAGGCATCACGTTTGGAGCGCTGCTGGGAATGGCCAGTGTGCGTTTCAAGGGCGAAGAGAACCCGCTGGTAGAGCAGATTGATGCACTGTTACCGCAAACCCAATGTGGCCAGTGCGGCTACCCAGGCTGTCGGCCGTATGCCGAAGCCATCAATCAGGGCGATGCTTTGAATAAGTGCCCGCCTGGCGGCGAAGCGACTATTCACGCATTAGCAGACTTATTAGGCCGAGAGCCTGTGCCACTGGATGGCGAAGCAGCCACCGAAGATACCGTCGCATTTATTCGTGAAGCCGAGTGCATTGGCTGCACTAAGTGCATTCAAGCATGTCCGGTGGATGCCATTATTGGCGCTGCAAAGCAAATGCATACGGTGATAGAAGATGAATGCACCGGCTGCGATTTGTGCGTTGCACCCTGCCCCGTAGACTGTATTGATATGTTGCCCAGAAGCAAGCCTCTCAACCAATGGCAGCCTGTCGTCACCATAGCACCTTTAATCGCCAGCGATCGCCAGCTAACCAGGAGCCAGCATGCCGGCCTATGAATTCCCAGGTGGCATTACTCCGCCCGAACGAAAAGATCGCTCGAACCAATCGCCGCTTCGCAACGCGACGCTGCCTGCCCGGGTAACACTTCCGCTGAAACAGCATTCAGGTAATCCCGCGATCCCCTGTGTTGCTATCGATGATGCGGTTCAGGTGGGTAGCCTGATTGCCCAGCGAGATGGCATGGTATCAGCCAACCTGCACGCCAGTATTAGCGGGACAGTGACTCAGATTAGTGATACCGCCATCACCATCGACGCCGATGGCTTAGACCGCTGGCAACTGCTGCCCTCGCTTGACTGGCGTAGCGAAGACCACCAAGCGATCATTGATAGACTAGATAGCTGCGGGCTAGTAGGCCTTGGTGGTGCCGGTTTTCCCGCTTATATCAAAGCCCAAATAGCGGATCATCAGCGCATTGATACGCTCGTCATCAACGCCGCCGAATGCGAGCCGTATATCACCGCAGACGACTTGGCTCTTCGCCACTATCCAACCGAGATACTGGAAGGCGCGCAAATGGTCGCTAGGCTCTGCGGTGCCCATCAGGTTGTGGTGGGAATTGAAGATAATAAGCCCGAAGCGATCCATGCATTAAAGGAGGCGCTCGCTCACTTTCAACAGTCTGACTGCCAGCATCCAGTGAGCATAACGATGAAAGTCATCGAGACCCGCTATCCCAGCGGTGGTGAGCGCCAATTGATCAAGAAACTGCTCAACCTCGATGTTCCCAGTGGTGGCCTTCCTGCCGATGTCGGTGTTCTCTGCCACAACCCCGGCACACTGCTGGCAGCGCTATACGCCGTACGTGATGGCAAACCTTTGGTCGAGCGAATTGTCACCTTGACGGGAGATGCCATCAGCACACCAGGCAACTACTGGGTGCGTCTTGGCACACCTGTTGAAACGCTGCTTCAGCAGGTAGG
>NZ_JABUZF010000205.1:14567-25602 GCF_014897885.1 Halomonas sp. 3D7M
GGTAGGATTAAACCAGCAGCTACATCAAGTCATTGTGGGCGGCCCGATGATGGGCTTACCACTCTCAACACTTGATGTCCCGGTGACCAAAACGACAAACTGCTTGATTGCAGCCACCCGTGAAGAACTTCCTCCAGCCCCCAGTGAGTCTCCCTGCATTCGCTGTGGTGCCTGTGAAAGTGTTTGCCCTGTTCAGCTTCTTCCGCAACAGCTGCATTGGTATGCCCGTGCAGAGAACGACGCTACATTGGAAAAACTTCACTTATTTGATTGTATTGAGTGCGGCGCCTGCAGTTATGTTTGCCCTAGTTATATCCCATTAGTACAAGACTATCGTTCGGCAAAGCAGCGTATTCGCGATAAGCGCATTGAGTCCGCCAAAGCCGAGCACGCTAAACATCGATTTGAATTTCGTCAGGCTCGACTGGCACGCGAGAATGCCGAGAAGCAAGCTCGTCGCCAAGCAAGGCAGGCACAAAGTCGTCAGACGTCAGATAGCTCAAAGGCAACCGACAGTGCAGCGCCAGTGGTGGATTTACGCAGCTTGCGCATTGCTCAAACAGCCGCTAAAGCGGCAGTCAGAAAAGCTGAAAAAACCCTCGCAAGGGCTGCAGCAGAAGACCCAACTCAGCGCCACGATGATTTAGAAACCCAACTGGCCACCGCCCAAGAAAACCTTAAGGCAGCTGATACCCGGCTGGCTGAAGCTCGCGCCACGATGGCACAACAGGAATCGCCATGAGCATGATGCACGCCTCGCAGCGAACCACTGAATCATTAAATACGATGCCACCCACCGCCCATCTGATGCGATGGGTGATCGTCGCCACCGCACCGGGTCTTGCCGTAATGACGTTTTACTTCGGCCTGGGCGTTATTAGTAATGTGCTTTTAGCCGCCCTGTTTGCACTCGGCGCCGAAGCGCTGGTGTTAAAACTTCGCCAGCGCCTGTTACAGCCTGCGCTTAGAGATTCAAGTGCAGTATTAACCGGCGTACTGTTAGGTGCATCGCTACCACCTGCTAGCCCCTGGTGGCTCATTGGGATAGGCGTTATTGCGGCCATCGTAGTTGCTAAACAACTGTATGGCGGCCTAGGCCAGAATCCTTTCAATCCCGCCATGGTGGGCTACGCACTATTACTCGTATCGTTTCCCACTTACATGACGTTATGGTCGCCGCCGCAGCCACTAATCTCTGAAAACCTATGGGCCCAGATAAGCGGTACCTTACCGGCCTCCACACTTGATGCGCTAAGTGGTGCTACGCCGCTAGATGCCTTTAAACATAAAGGTGAAGCGGTACTGGCCAGCGAGTTTTGGGCTAGTCAGCCTTTACCTGAAGGAACATTGAACGCTTGGCGCAACGTCGCGCTAGCCTGGTTAGCAGGTGGACTGCTATTAATTGCCAAACGGATTATCAGCTGGCATATCCCTGTCTCGATGCTTGTAAGCATGGCAGTGCTTGCCACGTTTTTTTATGCCAGCGACCCAAGCCACTTTGCGTCACCACTGTTTCACCTCACCACGGGTGCCACAATGTTTGGGGCCTTTTTCATTGCCACTGATCCCGTTTCAGCGGCAACCAGCCGCCGAGGAAAACTGTTTTTTGGCGCGGGAATTGGCGCCTTGGTCATGATTATTCGCACATTTGGCGGCTACCCCGATGCAGTAGCATTTGCCGTTTTACTGATGAACTTATGTGTACCGCTATTGGATATCTATACCGTGCCACGCCCTACGGGCCAGCCTAAAGCACAGCAGCATGCAAAGCACGGTGACTCACCATGACGCCCCGCCAAGCCATGCTACGCGGCGCTTTCGCCTTAGGAGTGTTCTCACTGGTCACTGCTGGCAGCGTTGCGTTAACCCGGGCGGTGACTGCCGAGCGTATCGCTGATCATCAGCTAGCCTATCAACACCGCCAACTGCAGGATGTACTGCCTGCCGCATTAACAGATATAGCGGTTCAAACGGTTTTAGATGGCGTATTCGAGCTCCCTAACCCGGAACAACTGGGGCACCGCGAACCTCAACAGGGATGGTACGCCCAGCGCGATCATCAGCGGGTCGTCATCCTGCCGGTCGTTACTCGCCAAGGTTACAATGGCGAAATTCGGCTACTGGTGGGCATTGACCAGCAACAACGCATTACCGGTGTGCGCGTTACCCAACACCAAGAAACGCCTGGGCTTGGCGATGATATTGAGCGCCAGCGAAGTGACTGGATAACCGAGTTTAATGGCTTGAGTTTAAACAGCCTGCCACCGGGTGGATGGGCCGTGCGTAAAGATGGCGGCCACTTTGACGCTTTTACTGGCGCCACCATTACGCCACGCGCAGTCGTCAACGCCGTCCATAGTGCACTGAGCTATGTCGCCGAACATGCCACCGAACATGTCGCCGAAAACGCCACCGAAACAGAACTCCCTATTACCTTCGAAGAGTCCAGCCAATGAGTCAGTGGCGCGAACTAGCCCGAAACGGCCTATGGTCGAATAACCCTGCTCTCGTTCAGTTATTGGGGCTATGCCCCTTACTGGCTGTTAGTGGTAGCGTTGTCAATGCACTGGGATTGGCATTCGCTACCCTGCTTGTCATGGTGGGTGCTAGCACGACTATTTCACTGATTCGCCACCAGGTTCCCAGCGCAGTAAGACTGCCCGCCTTTGTCATGGTGATTGCCGCCTTTGTTACCTGTGCAGAGCTTTTAATGGCTGCATTTGCCTATTCGCTTTACCAAGTATTGGGAATTTTTATTCCGCTGATTGTTACTAACTGCGCCATTTTAGGGCGTGCAGATGCGTTCGCTTCCCGCCAGCCAGTTATTCCGGCTGCCATTGATGGCTTTATGATGGGGCTGGGGTTCGGTGGCGTATTGATTCTGCTCGGGGCACTACGCGAGTTGCTTGGGCAAGGCACGCTGTTTAGCGATATGGAACTACTATTTGGGCCTATTGCCAGCAACTGGCAACTCACCTTCGTCGATGATTATCAATTTTTGTTTTTCGTACTGCCACCCGGGGCTTTTTTCGTTGCGGGGCTGTTGATTGCGCTAAAGAATGTAATTGATCAACGCCGTAGCGCTCGCGCGCAACCTGTTCAAGCCGTCTCCCGAACCGAACGTCGCGTACGCGTTACTGGCACTATCAAATAACCAAGAGAGCACCCGATGAATGCCCAAAAGCGTCATGAAATTTTTGCTCGCCTACAGGCGGAGAATCCCCACCCCACGACTGAGCTAAACTGGAGCACGCCCTTTGAACTGCTAGCCGCGGTGCTGCTATCTGCTCAAGCCACGGACGTTGGTGTTAACAAGGCCACTGATAAGCTTTTCCCTGTGGCCAATACGCCCCAAGGGATCATTGACCTGGGTATCGATGGGCTAAAAAGTTACATTAAAACCATTGGGCTGTTTAACACTAAAGCCGAAAACCTGATGAAAACCTGTCACTTGCTGATCAACCAACATGGTGGCGAGGTCCCTGAAACACGCAAAGCGCTGGAAGCCTTACCGGGGGTAGGCAGAAAAACCGCCAATGTGATTTTAAACACCGCGTTTGGCCAGCCTACCATCGCCGTAGACACACACATTTTTCGAGTTTCTAACCGCACGGGCATCGCCAAAGGCAAAGATGTCGTTGAGGTTGAGCAAAAGCTACTACGCCATGTTCCTAAGGCATTTAAACAGGACGCCCACCACTGGCTGATTCTTCATGGGCGCTATACCTGCATTGCCCGCAAACCACGCTGCGGCAGCTGCATTATTGAAGACCTGTGCGACTATCAAGACAAAACCGAACTTGCTTAAGCCCACTGGTTGTTAACGTGAGTAAGGCAGGGGCTCGACCAACAATGCAGTGATCAGTGCTCCATCAAAAGCGCACGGTAAGCCCGACGCCATTCAGGCCACTGCCACTGCTGGGTATTCAACAGTGTTGGTTGGCTAGCGGGGTCGGTTAACCAAGCGTGCAGTCGTTGGTAAAGCCCCTCTTGCGTGCCATCAAAGCGATAGTCGTTAGGGTATAATTCGGGGAAACACAGCCTGTCGGGTACTAGAGGAACTGCGCCGCGCTGGGCAGCTTCCATAATGGCTAATCCTTGGAACTCGTGCCACGTGGTCGAGACCACAATACCACCGCCTGCTAGCAACGCTCGGTACTCCGCTTCTGGCTGTGGCCCCCAGCAAATCGTATGCGCCGCCAAACGTTCTTCTGCCTCATCAAAAATGGCAGGTACCTCCCGAAAGCGCTGTCCAAGCACCGCTAGTTCAAAAGGAACCTGCTGCTCACTCAGCTTGAACAGCACTGTAAAAAAGTCTTCGGGATTTTTATCGTACTCCCAGCGATGATTCCAAATAATCCGCTGTGGGTGTGCGTTTGTCTGGGGAGAAGCCGCTAGCGGCATTATTGGCACAGGCAACACTTTTGACTGTTGGCGTAAGCGCTCTAATGGCTTAGCTGCTGGCAGGTTTTCAGGCATCTTTTTTAACAACCGCCGCGCACCGTCGAAAAAAGAGTCGCGGTTGTAAGCGGTATTAAACACCAACGTATCCGCCGCCAACGCCGCGTATAAATTGACCATTTTGGCCTCTACCTGGGAGATTTGATCGCTAGACTCTGGGTAGGCAAACTGGTTTTCATGAAAGTAAACAATCTTTCTGGCTCGCCCTAAATGAGGGAATAAGCCAACGAGCGTGGCAATATCGACCATCGAAGTGGCTAACACAACCTCATAGGATTCACTCAGCGTCTCGTACTCTTTTAACCACCAACTCAATGGGTTACCGCGGATTCGCCACGAAAAGTGGCGTGGCGGCAAGCTAAGCAACGTCCAAGAGACATCGTTTACTTCGGCCATCAGACTGTGTGCCCAATAGCGGTGACTAACAGCCTCATAAGCAGACAATAATAAAACGCGCATAAATACCTTAATAAAAAGCCCATTAAACAACGTAAAAAGTAGCCGCTTAATGAGAGACGTTACGAGCATTCGGCCAAGGTCGTCTTGGCCTAACCTGCCGCGCTACATACACTCTAATCAAACACCTAACAACGACCCCTTTAGGGAGGGCATCATGGCCAAAGTACTCGTGGTCGACGACGAGCCCAATATTGTACTGTCTCTGGAATTTTTAATGGAGCAGGCAGGCTTTCAAGTTGTCACCGCCTACGACGGAGAAGCCGCACTCGAACGTATCAACGATTCCGCCCCCGACCTGCTACTGCTTGATATCAGCCTGCCCGGAATCAGCGGTTTTGATGTACTTGAGCACCTTCGCCGTTCAGAAGCGACGGCCCAACTGCCGGTCATTATGCTGACCGCCCATGGGCGAGATATCGAACGTGAGAAAGGCTTAGCGCTAGGGGCTGATGACTACATCACCAAACCGTTTTCGACCCAGTCGCTAATTGAAAAAGTTAAATCACTGCTCAATGGCAACCCACAATGACCCGCGACGGGCTCCCTAAACGTCAGCGACTCATTGGCCTATGGCTGCTGCTAAGTGGTATCAGCTTGCTGGGAGGCGCTATTTTTGCTGCGTGGCTGGATGCTCAGCTTTCGCCTACTGGCCCTACCCGTGTAGCGCTCTGGTTGGGCAGTTTTTCCGGCGGTGCGACGATATTTTTAGTTGGCCTGCTACTAGAACGCATGCTTTTCACCCCTCTACGCCATTTGCAGGTTCAACTGGCCAGATTAGTGGCAAACCCAGATGCTCGTGATGAACACCCACCAGAAGGCTGGCTGAAAGGGCTTGGCCCTGACCTACGCAGAGTGCGCGAGAGTTGGCGCATTGACCGCAATCAATTAGCTACGGCGCATGCCGACGGCGCACGTAGCGCCGCAAAAATACGTCGCGAATTAGAAACGCTGCTGCAAGTACTCGAAACCCCTTTATTGCTATGTGACCACCACCGCCGTTTGATGCTATTCAACCAGGCCGCAGAAGATTTCTTTGTCGATAATACGGCGTTGGGCTTGGGAAAACGCTTAGAAGCGCTACTCCCCGTTGCCAGCCTACAACAAGCGCTTAGCCAACTTCCTGCGGATGGTTCGCCCCGCGAACTGCTTGCCCCCTGTGATAACCGCTGGTTAAAGGTCGTGCTACGTCGAGTTCCTGGCAGTGATGGAGAAACACTACTAACGTTTAGCGATGCAACCGCTTCCTGGTCAAATGAAATGGGTGTTAGAGCAGAACTCGCCACCAAGCTCCCTCTCCTACGCCAGCACACGGCAAGCCTGACCAGTGCAGCGGATGCACTGATACAACTGCGCCATAACGGCACCGAGAACCCAGCGTTACGTCAGCGGTTCGAGCAGGTAATCCAAGAGGAAGGCGCCACCCTAGGTAATAATGTTGGTCAAATCGGCCAGTTATTGGATGATTTGCAACATCAAGGTGAGCGCTTGACTCCCATGTGGTCGAATGACTTCTGGCAAGCCCTGGATGAACGCTTAGACCCAGCGCATCGACTCATCACCCCCGTCGGCATGCCTGCCTGGTTTAAAGGCGACGCACCGGCACTGATTGTTCTGTTTGATTCCTTAGTCAAGCATCTTAACTCTCACCTGCCGGTTAGCCATTTTGAAGGTGAGATATGCCTTGGCAACAAGCGGGTTTATTTGGACTTAATTTGGCAAGGCAGCCCCTTGCCAGAGCATGAGCTAGCGAAATGGCGTCGCCAGCCCCTGCCATCGCTACCGCTTAATCCGCTGGTGTCTGACGTACTGCGCCAGCATGCGAGCGATATTTGGAGCCTTGCTGACGATGATGCTATTCATGCGCGCCTGCGCCTGCCGCTACCAGCCATGGAGCGCGTTGGGGCGCCTCGAGAAACCGCACCTCCGCGACCAGAGTTCCATGATTTCGGCATCGCTGACCTGCCGCCACCCGATGAGGAGTTGGCGAACCGCACATTACGTAGCCTAGAAGTGGTTGCGTTTGATACTGAAACCACCGGCCTTGAGCTACGCCGAGGGGATACGGTGATTAGCCTGGGGGCTTGTCGGGTGGTCAATGCGCGGCTATTGGCCAGCGAGGTCTTTGATCAAAAAGTCGACCCGAAACGTCCAATCCCCCCTACCAGTACAGCAATACACGGATTGACAGATGCTGATGTGGCCGGTGCACCGCCCCTTGATATTGTCCTAACGCGCTTCCGAGATTACGTCGGTGAAGCGGTTTTATTAGCGCATAATGCCGCGTTTGATATGCTCGCCATTACTAACAAAGGGGTTGTCTTTGATTTGCCTGTCATCGATACCTTATTAATCTCAAGAGCATTAGACGAAGCGTTAGATGGGCATGATTTAGATACGTTGGCACAACGCTACGACCTGACGTTCCCACCAGGCACTCGCCACACGGCGCTTGGTGACGCCCGTGTAACCGCTGAATTATGGCTAGCGTTGTTACCCCGGCTTGAAGCACGTGGCGTGGATACGTTAGAGCAGCTGTTGGCGCTGCAGGCCAACGCGTTTGATCGCCAGGATGCCAGCGCCTCATGAAACATCCAGGCTCACGGCAAATCGAGCGTTTAATAGCCTTATTCGCCCTAGCAATACTGCTCTTCAGCCCCCCGCTGATTATCATGGTTGACCGGCTCACCTCTTTGAGCATGAGCTGGTTACCGCTTTATCTGTTTATTGCTTGGGGCGCGGTAATTGGCCTCACCGCCTGGTTAATGGAACAACGTTCAGGACGCTGATCATGCGTACAGATGCAGTGATTCTAGGAACGGCATTTGGCTATTTGGCACTACTGTTTGTCGTCGCCGCGTGGGGGGACCGTCGTGCCGAGCAGGGTCGATCATTAATTGGCTCGCCCACGGTATATGCGCTGTCGATTGCCGTTTACTGCACCGCATGGACGTTCTATGGCAGCGTGGGACGCGCAGCAGACCACGGCCCCAGTTTCCTGCTTATCTATCTTGGCCCAACCCTGGCGATGCTTCTCGCCCCTGTCGTCATTCGCAAAATGGTGCGTATCGCATCCCGCCAGCGCATCACTTCTATTGCTGATTTCATTAGTGCTCGTTATGGCAAAAGCACCAGCTTAGGCGCACTCGTTGCATTAATGGCCCTCATTTGTATAACGCCCTACATTGCGCTGCAGTTAAAAGCGATCACCGTTAGCCATGCAGTACTGGTGAACTATCCCAATACCGCGGATGCCACCCTGGTTGATGAGCGTTTCTGGCTGGACAAATCGCTTTGGGTCGCCTTAGTGCTTGCGGTATTTATTATACTTTTCGGCACCCGCCATCTCGATGCCAGTGAACGACATGAGGGCATGGTTGCTGCTATTGCCTTGGAATCACTGGTGAAGCTAATTGCGTTTATGGCCGTCGGTATTTTTGTGGTATTTGTGTTGTATGAAGGCCCCGGCGCGCTATTCGCCAGCGTCGCCACGATGCCAGAAATAGCGGAAAAAATGGGGTTGGAAAGCGTACCAGGCGGTGCCACTGGCTGGGTCGGAATGCTAATACTGGCCTTTCTGGCCTTTTTAACCCTACCTCGTCAGTTCCAAGTGTTGGTTGTCGAAAACGTCGATGAACAGCATTTAGCCAGGGCGAGCTGGTTATTTCCGCTTTATATGTTGCTCATCAACCTGTTTGTTATTCCTATCGCCTTTGCTGGCCTTCTGTTAGGAACTGGCGCGGGCGATTCCGATAGTTTTGTGCTGACACTGCCCCTTTCTGCAGGGCTTGAAGGATTACCCTTGCTGGTATTTATAGGCGGTCTTTCAGCAGCTACTGGCATGGTGATTGTTGAAACGATTGCACTTTCTACCATGGTGAGTAACCAGCTCATTATGCCCTTACTGCTAAGAACTCAACGCCTTCACCTGAGCACGTCCGGCGAGTTGGCAGGTTGGTTGTTGGGCATTCGCCGCATTGCCATCGTTTTGATACTGCTGCTTGGCTATCTATACCACGCGCTGATTGGTGACTCCTACAGCCTTGTCACTATCGGGCTTGTCTCCTTTGCTGGGGTGGCACAATTTGCCCCAGCCCTGTTAATTGGCCTCTACTGGCGTGGCGCGACTCGCCAAGGAGCCACCGCTGGCTTAATCGCAGGCTTTTTAGTCTGGTGCTATACGTTACTGCTACCAGGTTTTGCCCAATCCGGTTGGTTAGATGCAACGTTTCTAACTCAGGGGCCATGGGGCATTTCATGGCTGATGCCTTACCGCTTATTTGGCCTGGAAGATTGGGATATTTATTCCCACGCACTGCTGTGGAGTATGCTGGCAAATGTTGGCTTACTGATTGGCGTGTCACTTTTTAGCCGCCCTACGCCACTTGAGCAAACCCAAGCCGCCCTTTTCACTGGCGCCTTACACCCTAACTTGCAAACGACCTCTTTATGGAGAGGACAGACGACTCAAGGCGCCTTAAAAGAATTACTTATTCGCTACCTTGGCAACCAAGTCACCCATCGGGTGTTTAACCAAAGCATTAATAAAAGCGACTACCGCTCAGACGAACCGGCAACAGCCGATCTAATTACCCGTTCAGAGCAGGCGCTGGCAGGTTCACTTGGCAGTGCATCAGCGCGCGTACTGATCAATTCAGTGGTGCGTGGAGAAGCACTGGATCTTGAGTCGATTTTGAGTATTTTAGACACCACGTCACAAACCCTGGAGTACAACCGTCGGCTAGAGCAAAAATCACAAGAATTAGTCGCTGTAAGTGACGAGCTACGTAGTGCCAATGAACAGCTGCGCGAGCTTGACCGCCTGAAGGACGAGTTTGTCGCTATGGTAAGTCATGAGCTTCGAACCCCGCTAACCTCGATACGCGCGTTTGCCGAAATATTACGCGATAGTGATCAATTACCCGATGAAAAACGCCAACATTTTCTGGGCGTTATTGTCCATGAGAGTCAGCGTCTTTCGCGTTTAATCGAGGAAATTCTTGACCTTGCGCGCTTAGAGAGTGGTCGCCTGACGCTGCATCCTGTTCCCCTCGACCTAGCAGCCCTAGCGAGGCAGAGCATCGATGCGGTTGCACGCTTACATGAAGATCGAGGTATTACCCTCGATATCAGTTTAGCGGCTGACCCCGCCATGGTGGTCGGTGATCAAGACCGCTTGGAGCAAGTCATTATTAACCTGCTCGATAACGCCAGTAAATTTGCTGACCGCCAGCAGCCTCAAGTGCGGCTGGCACTTTATCGGCACCGTAATCATTTTCGTTTAAGCGTTGAAGATAACGGCCCAGGTATCAGCGCTGACGAACGTGAGCGCGTATTTGAGAAATTTCATCAAATACAGCAAAGCGGCGAGACACCACGCGGACGCCCCAAAGGTAGCGGCCTTGGCTTACCTATCAGCCGAGGCATTATTGCTCACCTGGGCGGAAGGCTATGGGTGGAAGACGCTAAAATGCTGGGTGGCGCATGCTTAACCCTAGAGCTGCCAGCAGCCCCTAAGGAGTCAACTCTAGGTAACTCTTCGCAGCTTACGGGGGAATAGCCGTTATAAGCGCTTTACTTGGTTAACAAACGCTTTGATTTGCTGTAAATCAAATTTCAGCAGTAGCCGCTCATCATCACGAAGACGTCGCAGGTCCACCCAGCCGTCGGCTGTTTGTCCGTGAGACTTATTGTGGCGTTGCTGCTCTAAAAGCAAGTGCTGCATACGGCTAAAAGCGGCTAGCAGTAAGTTCGATTGCTCCTTCGTCAACGTACGTGTGAAATGGGCAAGTGCCGTTAGTCGTTCACGTGTGCCTATCTCACGTCGCTGGTAGCGCACACAGAGTAATCGGGCAGCGCTTATTAGAGGCATCAATCCTTGTCGCTTAAGATCGATTGCTTGGTCATAGGGAGCCGCTAGCCCAGGATGTGAAGCAATGCGACCAAACCGGTCAAGCGCCACCGGCAACTCATCTAACAACGCCGCCATTTCATTCATGAACAAAGGCGCGCTTGAGAGAGTTGAGCGCACCCGTTGGCCTAACGTTTGTGCGAGCTCAGGGTTCCCTGCCACAGGATAAAAATCGAGCCATATATTGGTTTGCTGCACCCGCTTAAC
>NZ_JABUZF010000205.1:25625-26299 GCF_014897885.1 Halomonas sp. 3D7M
TTACCCTGACGATCCGCACTCCAAATTGCAAATTGCTGCTGCCATTCGCTCAAGCGCTTGCGCCACATTGGCCAACGCGCCATGACATGGCCACGGCAAAGCGGAATGCCCGCTTCATCTAAGCGTTGTGTAAAACGTTCGCCTAGCGCCTGAAAGTAGCCATCAATTTCAACGTGTCGAGCGTCAGGATAGTCGCCAATAATCAGCGCATTGTCCTGGTCAGGCCCAAGCAAGCTTTCAAAGCGTGCCGCCGAGCCGAGCGTAACAACGCAGTAATCCACTGGCGGCTTACCCCACCCTTGTGCCTGCATTTCATCTAGCGCTGCTGCAATCGATTGACGATAAAGCCAAGCGATGTGGTCACTAATGAGTTCGCTAATACGCCAAGCAGGCAAGTCATAACGCAGCAATGTCTCAACAAAAGAGAGCTGTGCGGCATAGGCGTCAGATAAGGATGGATTAAAAAGAGAGGTATGCGTGTAAAAATCGCGAAGTGGAGCACTTAGCGCCGAGATATCCAATGAGCCATGATGACATACCAAGGAGCGCCAAGGGGAAGCACGGTATACCATGTGCATACTCCGCTCCTCAACTAAACGAAAAGCTTGCTAGGTGTCACTAGCATTACGAGGATCAGCCGTAAACATCTCCTCACCCACTTCATCAATAAAGCG
>NZ_JABUZF010000202.1:0-984 GCF_014897885.1 Halomonas sp. 3D7M
TTAAGTGCTTATTCAAAATTAATCGCGTGATCAGCTTCATAGCTACCCAATAGCCGGTGTACCTCTTCACAGAGGTGATCAAACGAAAGGTAAGCACTCAACGGCAGCCATGCGTACTTCATCTGACGCCACAGTATCTCAATCAGATTCAGCTCCGGCGAGTAGGCCGATAAGTAAACCAGATGCACACGGTGCGACATCCACTCGACTATTTTCCGCCTGAAGGCCTGCGAGCGATGCATGCTGGCGTTGTCGAGCACCACAACAGCGAAGGTATCGGTTTTTTTCTGTGCTACAAACTGGTCAAACGCTTCGATGACCGTCTCGGTGGTCACTGACCCGGTAGTGGTGTGGTAGATCAGTTTCCCAGCACGGCTGAGGAACCCCAATACGTTCAGCCTTCGGCTGTGTGAGTAGGCGGTCACCTCGCAGGGTTGCCCGATGGGACTCCACGCATAGGGTACCGACGACGATTGTGAAAAACCCGATTCATCAAAGTAATAGAGCTCGTGCTCACCCTGGTCCTCCTGCTGATGGAGTGCCTTGAGGAGGCCTTGGGTGTTTCGGAAATCCGTCTCGTCACGCAATGCTTTGAGTGAGTGCCGGATACGTTTGAAGCTGAAGTCATTTTTTTTTCAACGCTCGGCGAAGGGTCACCGTGCTGACGGTCTTGCCCGTCTCTTCTTCAAAACGGGCCTGCAAGGATCGAATCTGGTGAGGCTGTTCGGCGACGAGCTCCTGCAGTCGCTGATGATCGCTCTCGTCCAAGACGGGCGTGCGACCACTGCGGGGCTTGTCGATCAATCCATCGAGGCCTGACGCTTCCCATTGTTTGAGCCATCGTGATACGGCGTCGCGGCGGACCTCCAGTATCTGGCTAATTTGGTTGATCGTATGGCCTTGATTGCTCAGTAGGATGGCATGTGCACGGCGTCGTAGAGCACGCTTCTCACCGTGGTGATAGGCGGAGGACAGCGTCTGCTG
>NZ_JABUZF010000212.1:0-2531 GCF_014897885.1 Halomonas sp. 3D7M
GGAGGAGTCCATCCCATTGGGTAAGCGAAGCGCACCCGCGATGACGGTTATGGCAAAATGAAACAGCAACAGATTATGTAGGTTCTTTTTTTATTACTTAGGAGTTTGTTATGGCACGTGCCAGCGCCCGTCATATTTTGGTAAGCAGTGAAGAGCAGTGCAACACACTGAAGCAAGAGATCGAAAACGGTCGTGATTTCGCAGAAGTGGCCAAGCAGCACTCTAGCTGCCCTTCTGGCCGTCAAGGCGGTGACCTGGGTAGCTTTGGCCCCGGCCAAATGGTACCGGAATTCGACAAGGTCGTTTTCAGCGGTGACCTGAACAAGGTACACGGCCCGGTCAAAACCCAGTTTGGTTACCACCTGTTGGAAATTACCAGCCGCAGTTAATGGCGCCGAACATCCGTCAAGCACCGCGGCAATGCTGTCGCGGTGTGAGGAGCACGCCTTGAACGATCCCATTATTACTATTGAAGGCTTGAACAAAACCTACGAAGGTGGCTTTCAAGCTCTTAGCCGTGTGGATTTAACCATTCAACGCGGTGAAATTTTTGCCCTGCTTGGCCCCAACGGGGCGGGCAAAACAACGTTAATCAGCGTGGTGTGCGGGCTGGTGAATCCAACCCAGGGCCACGTGTTAGTCGATGGCTATGATAGCGTTAGCCACTATCGTCAGGCCCGTGAACGTATTGGTCTTGTACCTCAAGAGCTGACCAACGAAGCCTTTGAAACGGTATGGAATACGGTCAGTTTTAGCCGAGGCTTGTTTGGTAAGCCGCCGAATCCAGCGCATATCGAGAAAGTGCTTAAGTCGCTGGCCTTGTGGGACAAACGCAACAATCGTTTGATGACCCTTTCCGGTGGCATGAAGCGCCGTGTATTGATCGCCAAAGCGCTCTCTCATGAACCACGCATTCTATTCCTAGATGAACCCACTGCTGGGGTAGACGTCGAGCTACGCCGTGATATGTGGGAAGTGGTGCGCGGGCTGCGGGATAATGGTGTCACGATCATTCTCACCACCCATTACATTGAAGAAGCCGAAGAAATGGCCGACCGCATTGGTGTCATCAACCGCGGTGAGATTGTGTTGGTGGAAGAGAAAGCAGCGCTGATGAACAAGCTTGGCAGCAAGCAACTAACGCTTCAGCTGCACACGCCGCTCTCTGCATTGCCTGCGTCCCTTGATCAAGACGAGCTGAGTTTGGCAGCAGATGGCTATGAGTTGGTGTACACCTACGATGGCCGTCAGGAAGAGGATGGGCGCGGTATTTCTGCGCTGCTCACTCAGTTGGAAAGGGCGGGCATTGGCTTTAAAGACCTGCACACCCGGCAAAGCTCGTTGGAAGATATTTTCGTCGACTTGGTAAAGGAGCGCCCATGAATCTCTACCCCGTTCGTGCCATTTATATGGCAGAAATGGCGCGTACTCGCCGTACCTTGCTGCAAAGCATTGTGTCGCCAGTGATTTCAACCTCGCTTTACTTTGTGGTGTTTGGCGCGGCGATTGGTTCACGCATCAGCGAAATTAACGGGGTCAGCTACGGGGCCTTTATTGTGCCCGGTCTGATTATGCTGATGCTACTTACTCAGAGTGTCTCTAATGCCTCGTTTGGGATTTTCTTCCCGAAGTTCTCCGGCAGCATTTATGAAATTCTCTCAGCGCCCATCTCTTATTTAGAAGTGGTGGTCGGTTATGTGGGCGCTGCTGCCTCGAAATCGATCATTCTGGGGCTGATTATCCTGGCAACGTCCAGCTTATTTGTGCCACTGGAGATCGCTCATCCGATTTGGATGCTCACCTTCCTGATACTGACCGCGGTCACCTTCAGCCTGCTGGGCTTTATTATCGGCATTTGGGCAGATGGTTTCGACAAGCTGCAGTTGGTGCCTTTGCTGGTGATCACCCCGCTAACGTTTTTGGGGGGGAGTTTCTACTCTATTGATATGCTGCCGCCGTTTTGGCAAACCGTGACGTTAGCCAACCCCGTGGTCTACTTGGTCAGTGGATTCCGTTGGAGCTTCTACGGCATTGGCGATGTTAGCTTAGCGGCCAGCGTGGCGATGATCATGCTCTTCCTTGCGGCCAGCCTTGCCACCATTGCCTGGATTTTCCGCACCGGTTATCGCTTAAAGCCCTAAACCTGCGGATTGCCTGTTGAGCGGTTCTTTGCCAACACCGCTCTTTTGATGATTTGTTTTTTTAATCAACCGTTCTTAGCTAAATCGCTCTTAAATAAAAGGTAACTCCCGCTTATGCCGCTACTGCAAAGTATTGTGCACCGCCTTGATCCATCACTAGATGGTGAACGTTTGACCGTCACGGCGGCACCTGCGTCAACACCCGCGGCCAACGACGATCCTGTGATGGCAAGCTTGGTGAATTCGCTAAATGACACCTACAACACCAAAGCCAAAGGGTGGGGGCGATTTGCTGAGCAGGGCGAGCAGGCTGGTCCGCTGGTAGCTTGGCTTCGGGCGTATATGGCAGAAGAGCAAGATTTTACCCAGCTTTCTATTGCGATTGCCGAA
>NZ_JABUZF010000212.1:2671-15262 GCF_014897885.1 Halomonas sp. 3D7M
GGTATTGGCATTAACGCAGAGCACCAAGCAGTGCCCGCCGCGCAGCTTAATACCAGCCAGCTCACCTTGGCGGCACGGGTAAACCTTACCCAGTGGCAGAGCGATTCTGAAAGCGCACAATATGTGTCGTTTTTAAAAGACCGCGGCGGCAAAAAGCTAGCCGATGGCTTGATAGCGCTGCTGGGAATGGAAGAGGGCATTGATGCTCCTGCTGAAACCCGCACGCTGCTGAAAGCCTTCAGTGATTACGTCGAAAAAGAGGACTACGACGACGAAGCCAGCCGAGAAAAAACCGACACCCTGGTTGACTACGCCAACGAGCAGCTGCGCCGTGGCGAGCCAATGACGTTAGAAGAACTTTCGGGGCTGGTGGACGAAAAGCAGCCCAAAGCGTTTTACGACCATATCCGTAATGCTGACTACGGCCTTTCTCCAGAGATTCCGCCGGATAAGCGTACTATCAGTCAATTTCGCCGTTTTACCGGGCGTGCTGGGGGCGTATCGATCAGTTTTGACTCCCACCTGCTCGGGTCCAGCATTGAGTACGATGAAAACCAGGATCGCCTGATTATCAAGCAAGTGCCCAAGCAGCTAAAAGAGCAGTTGGCGAAGCGTAAGGAGTGATTGGTGAATCGTGAATCGTGATTGGTGAATAGTGAGGTGAGGGTGGGCGCTTAGGCGTAAAGGGCACTAAGTGCCATATCGCCAGTCGAAGTGGCAGGTTTATTAACAGGAGAGAAACCGTGCTGGATGCCATTAGCAATTTCTTCCAACGCGCGCTGGCAGAACCTGAGCAGCGTGATAATCAAACCCTGACGCTAGAACTCGCAACGGCGGCGCTGCTCTGTGAAGTCATGCGTGCCGATTACGATAAAAGCGATGCTGAACGCGCCGCACTGAAGCAGATGTTAATCAGCCGCTACCACTTAAGTGACAGCGACGTTAACGAGTTAATGACGTTGGCGGAAGCAGAAGTGGATGATGCCGTCGATCATTACCAGTTTGTTAGCCTGATAAAAGAGCACTACGGTTATGAGCAGCGCTGCGAGTTGGTAGCGTTAATGTGGCAGCTTGCTTGGGCAGACGGCAGTATCGACCCGCTCGAAGAGCACCGTATCCGGCGGCTGGCAGATCTTTTACACGTTAGCCATAGTGATTTTATTCGCAGCAAGCTTGCCAGCACGCCCCAGGCCTAGCGGCTCCCTTCCGGCTCAGCAGAAATCCCCAGCCGTCGACATAACCATTAATAGACCCATTGATACAGGGCTCGGAGCGCAGAAACGCCAATGAGTGATATGCAGGATGCATCGAACTTAACCGAACTGATTAACACCATGGAGCGAATGGAGCGTGAAAAAGCCAAGGTAAGCGTAGACGACGTGGTTCACGCGGTGGGCAGGCGTTCATTTGGGCCACTATTGTTGCTTGCTGGGCTAATCACACTTGCGCCTATCATCGGTGATATTCCCGGTATGCCAACGCTTATGGCGGCGTTGGTGTTGCTCACGTCCGTTCAGTTATTAATCGGCAGGGAAACTTTTTGGTTACCTAAATGGCTGGTAAAACGCTCTATTGCCCGAAACAAATTCGATAAAGCTATTCACTACATGAAAAAGCCCGCCACATGGATTGATAGCTTACTAGGTGTGCGCCTAGCGTGGATGACTGGCTATATCGGGATACGCGTCACCGCCGTGATGTGCCTGCTTATCGCGCTAGCCATGCCGCCGATGGAGTTTATTCCGTTTAGCGCCAACGGCGCGGGTTTGGCGCTTACCCTGTTTGGTTTAGGTTTAGTCGCCAGAGACGGCATTATGCTCTCGCTGGGTTTTCTACTCACCGGAGTTACGTTTACGGTTGTGCTGATCAACGTGCTATAAGTTCGCGTACGATCATCCTAGCGCCGCCTAAGCTGACGGCTTTTTAAAAGGAGCAAGCACGCACCATGTCTGATCCAGCACCGTCTGAGTCATCATCATCGAACTCACCATCGCCACATTCAGCACTGCCGCCTGCGCCCAAAACGCCCCGTGAACAATCCTCCTGGGAGCGGCGGATTGAAACGGTGCTTTGGAATTCGCGCTTTCTAGTAATGCTGGCGGTAGTGCCAAGCCTGTTGGGTTCACTGATGCTGTTTATTGTTGGCACGCTGGATATCTTAACCGTGGTGGGTGACGTACTGCGCTACTACCTGGTGGATAGCTCTCAAGATATCCACGACACCCTGGTGCCGGACATCATCATCGCCGTTGATGTTTATTTAATAGCGATTGTGCTGCTGATCTTTGGGCTAGGTATCTATCGGCTGTTTGTTTCCCGGATCGACCAGGCGGAAGTGCGCTATCCCAAGCATCCGTTTAACGTAGGCTCACTGGATCAACTCAAGGACAAGATTGCCCGCGTGGTGATTTTGGCGGTAATTATTGAGTTTTTCCGCGCTGTGGTGGATATCCGTTTCACGACGCCACTGGAAGCCATCTACCTCGCGCTTTCGGTGCTGGCGCTGGCGGCAGCGCTGTATCTCATGAGTCTTGGGCATAAGGGGGAGTGAGACGAATCGTCGGGCTGTCTCTTAAGCGAGTGAGTTAATACCCGCCGAGGGTAAATTACGCAAACATTATCAATCACTGCTAGGCTGGAAATGTTATCCCAAGGTGTTGCTTTCTTTGAAGCAAGCCTTTAAACGCAAAAGCAAGGAGTGCCGTTATGCGTAACATTATCTATATTATTGGTCTAATCGTTGTTGTGCTGTTTATTCTATCGCTGCTTGGACTGCGCTAAGCACATCACGCTAATAGAAAAGCGCCCGCAGCTCTTTTTTCAAGGGGCTGCGGGCGCTTTGTATTTAAAACGTCGTATTTAGAGCGTCGTATTTAGAACGTGCAGAGCAAAGCAAACGCGATTACGCGCAGTCGGCAGCACCCTGACCAAACATATCAAACATTAGCTCCCGCCCCATAGACGTCAGTACGAAGCGGTCGTAATCATTAAATTCAGCGGCACCGCTCTCTTCAAGCACCCGTTGGCATGTTTTCCAACTAGGGCAATGCCCCTTCAAATGAGCCAGCTCGCGTCGGGCGAGGCCACGCTGCGGCAAGGTAATGGTTTCGAGCACATGGCCGTTATCGTAAAGCAGCTCGGCAACGGTAGAAAGGCAGTGGCGTAGGCTGCGCTGCACATGATAAGCGGCAGACACTACGGTGGATGCGGGTTGTGACACCTCGGAAGGCATAAGTCGTTCTCCTGCAAACAGCCCCAAAATGGGCTTGTTGCAGTGCATTATAAAGCAATGCGGGTATTAGACCAAGGTCTATGATGGATTGGTGTCAAAGCAACCGCCGACCTTTTTCTGACATATTTCTGTCATCTAGATAATTCAACATGTGGGCCGCTAGGGGAAAAGCAAAAAGTATTAATTAAAATTGATGGTGTTATGCCTTTTTAGCTTTATGTAAGCGTCATTCTTTACAATTCATTACTTTTTAGTACGTAAAAAAAGCCAAATAGGCTCAAGTCTAAGCTTTAATGGTCGATAGTATTAAATATAAATCACATTCTTACGTATGAGCAGCGCCAGCGTGTTGGGCGTTATTTAAAAAAAGGGCAGTAACTTATGGCTTCCATTTCATCACTCGGTATTGGCTCAGGGCTCGACCTCAACGGCTTGCTGGATCAACTGCAAGATGCTGAGCGAGGGAAGCTGAAGCCTATAGAGCGTCAACTGGAAACCCAGCAGACCAAGATTTCTGCTTATGGTCAGCTGCAAAGTGCGCTCTCCCAATTTCAAACTGCCTCCGCTGAGTTAAACGACAGTGCGCTGTATGAAAGCCTTTCCACGAATGTGGGAGGCGATGCCATTACTGCCACGGCAGATGGCGAAGCGCAGCCCGGTAGTTACAATGTCACCGTTGATACACTCGCTACTCGTGGCACGCTGGCTTCCACAGGTGTTGATCAACTGGACGCGCCGCAAACGACCACTGAGCAAACGCTAACCTTCACGTTCGGTGATGGGGCCAGTAAAGACGTCACCATCGGTGCGAATAGCAGCCTGGAAGATATTCGCGATGCGATTAATGCCAGTGAGGATTCAGGCGTTAACGCCACCATTGTGAACGACGGCACCAACTACCGGCTGGCGCTTAGTTCCAGCGAAACCGGTGCGGATGCCTCTATTACCGGCTTTAGCTTTTCTGATGCAGGCACAGCGCCCTTCGCCGCCGACACCGATAACACCCTGCAAGCAGGCACCGATGCCGCGTTGACGGTGAATGGCATTGCTATTACCAGCCCTACCAATCAGGTTGAAGGGGCGATTCAAGGCGTGACGCTTAACCTTCAAGATGAGGGCGATAGCACCGTGGCAGTCGAGCAGAATACACGCGCTGTTCGTGAAGCGATTACGGGCTTTGTCGATGCCTATAACGACCTCAAGGGCACCATCGGCGCGCTGACCAGTTTCAATTCTGAAACCGGTGCTGCGGGTGATCTGCTAGGTGATGGCACTGTCCGTATCGTTGAGTCTCGCATGCGCAGCGTGCTCAGCGGTGGCGTGGAAGGCGAATTTTCCATGCTCAGCGATATCGGCATTTCTTTACAGCGCGATGGCACGCTTGAAGTTGATAGCGACAAGCTTGATAACGCCATTGCCAATAATCAGGAGGCACTTTCAACCTTCTTTGCTGGCGATGCGGATGAGTCAGGCATGGCGGGGCAGCTTAACACCACAATAGAGCAGCTGCTTAGTTCCAACGGCAGAGTGTCGGGGGCGATTAGCGGTGCGGAAAGCCTCAAAGAATCTCTGGGTGAGCGCTATCTGAATATGGAGCAGTCTATTGAGCAGACCATTTCCCGCTATCGCACTCAATTCGGCCAGTTAGACGGCATGATTGCCCAGATGAACCAAACCAGCAACTATTTAACCCAGCAGTTTGATGCCCTTGACGCTCAGCTTGGGCGTAAATAGTCGCTAAAGTAATTTGGTGGTTGTTGAACGCCTACGCTAACGCCTGCTTCCTGCAGGCGTTTTCATTAGAAAATTCTCATTTCTAGTAAAAAAGTATGAAAATCGGCGAAAGCGCGAAAAGGCGCTAAAGTTGTGCGCTTTTCTGCCGATAGCAGTGCTATTAAATAAACGGGCGTGCGCATGCGTGCCTGGGTCTTGTGGTTTAGCCTTTTGCACTGAGGAATACCCCCGCATGGCGACGATAACCTCTCTTGGCGTTGGTTCTGGCCTTGATCTCACTGGTTTGCTTGATCAGCTTCAAGCGGCTGAGCGAGGCAAACTCGCGCCGATTACGCTTCAAAAGAAACAGCAGCAGGCGAAAATTTCTGCTTTCGGTCAACTTCAAACGTCGCTGAACTCGTTTCAAGATGCGGTCGCCAAAATCAATGACCCCAAGCTCTACCAAAGCCTTTCCGCCAATGTGCGTGGCGATGCCATTAAAGCGACTGCTGCCGCTGATGCGCTGCCGGGCAGCTACCGGGTAGAGGTCAGCCAGTTGGCCACCTCTGGTACGCTGGCCTCAAACCGCGTGGCAGAGCGGGACGCCGCCCTGGATCTACAAGGGGCCACCGCAATGCAGCTGACCTTTGGCGATGGGGAGAGCGTCGATATCAACATCGCAGAAGGCAGTAGCCTTGCAGATATTCGTGATGCCATTAACGCTGATAAAGAAGCTGGTGTTAACGCCACGATTATCAATGATGGCACGGGCTACCGGCTGGCACTTAGCTCTAAAACCACTGGCGCAGACGCTTCTATTGAAAGCTTTAGCTTTGTTGATACCAATGGCGCCGTGCTCCCCGGCCCCTTTGCTGAAGATGCGCTAACAAAACGCCCAGGTG
Source organism: Halomonas sp. 3D7M (assembly GCF_014897885.1). Lineage (NCBI taxonomy): Bacteria > Pseudomonadati > Pseudomonadota > Gammaproteobacteria > Oceanospirillales > Halomonadaceae > Halomonas > Halomonas sp. 3D7M. The sequence continues at coordinate 8,519 of NZ_JABUZF010000212.1, forward strand.
AAAATGCCGCGCTTACGGTTAATGGCATTGCGATTAGTAGTGCAGAAAACAGTGTTGAAGGCGCGATTCAAGGCGTAACGCTAAATCTTGCTGAACTCAATATCGTGGACGGCGAAACGGCTTCCAGCACCATTAATATTGAGCGCGACACGCTAAAGCAGCGCGAAGCGATTAATGGCTTTGTAAAAGCGTTTAACGACTTAAAAGGCACCATTGGCAAGCTCACTAGCTTTACCGGCGATAGCGAAACCGCTGGCGAGCTATTGGGCGATAACACCGTGCGCACCATCGAATCCCGGCTGCGCAGTGTATTAACCGGCGGGGTAGAAGGCGGTGAGTTGTCGACCCTTAACCAGCTAGGCATCACTCTGCAGCGAGATGGCAAGCTCAAGGTCGATGAGGAGACGCTAGATGACTTGGTTGCCAATAACCCCCAGGCCCTCAATGACTTTTTTGCCGGTGAAAACGAGGGCGACGGCATGGCGGGTAGGCTAAACACTACAATCGAACAGATGCTGGGCAACAATGGCGTGGTAAAACTAGCGATTAGCGGCGCGGAAAACCGTGTTAAAAGCTTGGACGACCGTTTCGAGCGTATGGAAAAAACCATTGAAGGCACCATCTCCCGCTACCGCACCCAGTTCGGTCAGCTAGATGCGATGATTGCCCAGCAGTTTGATGCCCTGGATAATCAGTTAGGCCGCAAGAAATAACCTTAACGCTTCGGTTGAGTAGCCACAGATAAGTAGTGCGGTGTAACGAGCGAAGCGAGGCACCCGCAATGGGCGGCGTAAGCCGCCCTTTTGTTGCCCACGTAAAAGTAAGCCTCTCACCCTACAGTTACCAAACATTACATCTTTTTTTTACTAACCGCCCTAAAGATTCTTCTCACTGTGCCGTTAATTCTAATAACGGCGCACAAAGTGGCCGAATAGCAGGCCTTCCGGCCAGTGTTCATGCAAGGAGAATCACACCATGTCAGTGATCAATACCAACATTACTTCCATGATTGGCCAGTCCAACCTGTCCAAATCACAAAACTCGCTGCAAACCTCTATGGAGCGTTTGAGCTCTGGCCAAGCCATCGCTAACCGCTTCTCTTCACAGATCACCGGTCTCGGCCAGGCTCAGCGTAACGCTAACGATGGTATCTCCATTGCGCAAACCGCTGAAGGCGCGCTGAATCAGGTGAATGACAACCTGCAGCGTATTCGTGAATTGTCTGTTCAGGCTCAAAACGGTACTAACTCTGAGTCTGGATGAGATTAACCGTATCTCTGAAGAAACTGACTTCAACGGCACTAAAGTGCTGGCAGAAGATAGCGGCCTGAAAATTCAGGTAGGTGCTAACGATGGCCAGACCATTTCTGTCAACCTACAGCAGATCAATGCTGAAACATTGAATTTAGGCGGCTTTAATGTGAACGGTACGGGTACCGCCAATAAAGCTGCGTCGATTCAAGACCTACGTGCCAATGACTTTGAACAAGTTGGCACCTCGAACGAGTGTACAAACGCAGCGTTCAACACCGCTTCTAACGTTGGTGATGTGTTCCAGAATCTGAAAGATGGCGCTGAAATTACTTTAGATCCGGGTACTACCGATACTGTATACACTCTCGACGCTGACACTAACACTTTCAGCTTCGACCGTGCTGGCGTAGCTGTAGATGGAAATGCTGGTAACTTAGCCACCGATCTTGGCCTAACACCAGGCGCTGGTGAGTCAAAGAAGTTAACGTTTCATCTTCTGGTGCACTAACGCTTGCCTCTACAGGCGAAAACTTATACCTGACGGGTACCGCTGGTTCTGCTGATCTAAGCGTAACAAATACGGGCGGCGATCCTGTCGCTACGATTGAAGACTTGGTCAGTGAGCTTGCTGAAGGAGGCCGTACTGCTGGTAGCATTACTACTGCAGACGATACGGTTTATAGTGCGAACGGTGGCGCCGGAGTAGATACTGAAAACGAAACCATCGCCTTTGAAGATCTTCAGAATCAGATTCAAGACGATACAACTAACGCTTACGATGTAGACTTAGACGGTGAAGGTACAGCTGCTAATCAGTATAATATTAGTAACGCTAATGCGGTGACTGATGCCCTCGGTGGTGGCGGCGCAGCTGTCTTTACTTCCGGGTTTGAAGGAGACTTCACTCTTTCCGATTCAGCTGCTGCCTCTGTCTATGTTAATGACAATGGCAAGATCACTGATGGTGCTGCAAATGAAATCTTCATTACCGAAGATGGTGATCTGACTCAAGAAGCGCTTAGCGATGCGGACGCCACCAAAAACCCGCTGGAAGCCTTGGACAGCCTGCGTTCTGAGCTGGGTGCTGTGCAGAACCGTTTTGAATCAGCCATTACCAACCTGAGCACCAATGAGACTAACCTCTCTGCAGCTCGTTCGCGCATCGAAGATGCTGACTACGCGGTAGAAGTCGCCAATATGACTCGCGCGCAGATCCTGCAGCAGGCTGGTACTTCTGTATTGGCACAGGCCAACCAGATTCCGCAGAACGTTCTTTCACTGCTGGGTTAATCTGAGGCTTAGTTTCGATAGAGCATTTGCTGTATCACTAAGTAGTACACTAAACCGGCTCCCTTTGGGGGCCGGTTTTTTTTACTGAGGTGACGTATGACTAATGAAGAACAACAACACGTTATCGATGAGCTGCAAACTGTCATAGCGGACACTCAAGCCACTTTACAACGCTTTGAAGACACCGGCATGGATAAAGCGATGCCGGAGGATTATGAAAAGCTGCTGGGTATATTAGATGGTGCGGTGAAGCAGCAGCGCGAGCATACTAAGTCGATGTTGGGGTAGCTTGCACCCGCCACTCACAGAGGTTACGCCCCAGGTTCGTCATTCCCGCATGCCCTTAGCGGGAATCCATGGTGAGGCAGGCTGCTGGGTAGTATCGGGCAAAGGTCAGAATGGATTCCCGATAACCCCACTCGGGAATGACGGTGTGGTGGGTTACTCGGGCATGACGGTGCGGAGGGTTACTCGGGAATGACGGTGCGGTGGGTTACTCGGGTATAGCGGCGTGGTGCATACGCAAGTGATGTTGGGGTAGCTTGAAAGGTGCTATAGACCAAGGGTGGCTTGTGATGACGCGCTTTTCTACCATAATCACTTAGCAGGCTCATTTTGGGCCGTGCTAGCAACAACAGGGTGTTTTATAGACTGAGGCTTAGAGGCGCTGCGGGTGCCGCAGGGATAATAAAAATAGTATGGATACTTATACGCTCGCGCTAGTGGTGGCGATTGGTACGATGTGGGTTAGCCTGACCTGTGGCTTTGTTGCTATGTATTTAATTCTTAGCGGCGAGTTTAGAAGCGCTTCCCAGCCTGCTGATCGGCCCAGAAAGCTATCGATGGGCGCTAAAATGCAAGCGGATGATGTTCCCACGCTGGCGAATGAGGGCGGTACTTCTTGGGGCGTGCAAGTGCTGTTTGAAACCCCTTCACCTGGGCTAAACGAGCGCTTAAGCGTAGCGCTGGCATCTGCGGGAGCGGTGTATGAGCCTAGTACGAAAGCCTTTACGGTGATGGGGGAGTCTTCACGTAACCCTATCGTTGTTGAAAACGCCTTTCCTCCTGGGCAACTTCCTTCTTTTACCGATGATAATAGCCAGTACTTAATTAAGGGTGTCACTATTAAGGTGAATGAGAGTGGTCGCTCTCTTTCGCCCAGCAAGCTCCAGCTTGCGCGGTTGGTTTCTCTTGCCAAATCATTGGCCCGTTTAGGCGGCAAGGTGGTTGACGTCAATCAGCAGCCGATCACCAAGGCAGGGTTTAAAGCCGTTATTTCTGGTAAGGCCAAGGTTTAGCCATCTGAGGCATCATTTCTGCTCGCCTTCTCGTTCACTCTGCTAAGAATGGGGGCTTCCGCAACGGAGAAAAAGTCCAGACGTGAGCTAGCTTCTTAATAGGCAGGAGTGAGCTTCTGTATAACGCTTCGGTAAAACCAGTCGGGTATTTCTTCCGCTTTAGGTTCAATTTCTCCTTCCGGAGTTACTTCTGCTAGCCATATGTCTTCATTACCTGAGTTATCGAATATAAACGCTCGATCAGCAAGCTTGATGGCATTTATTAATAAGTCGAGTGAACGATGGTAACGCTGACGAATCTTATCTTCTGGTACGGTGTGTCCTCCCGATTCTACTCGGTTGTGAACTCGTTGGACGTTAATGTCTGGGTCGTCGGTGGCAATGTAGTAGAGATAGTTTTTAAAACCTGCTGCACGGGATGCCTGTAATACTTCTATCTTGTCTTCTGATGACATTACAGTTTCAAACGTAAAACTAATTCTAGAGGCGATAAGCTGATCACGAATGAGCGATGAGGCAATTGAAGCGATATAGGAGTTTGGTTCGGTTTTACAAAAGGAAAGGCAGTTGTCTTCAAATAGTAATGTTTCAAGCAGAGGTGCCAGAGACGCTTTTCGTGTTAAAGGCGATTGATAGAAATAGTGTTTGATATCCGCTTTTGAAATGTCGACAGAATAATCACCAAAATAGATAGCGCCTGTGTCCTTGGCGCTTTGTTCAATATCATCTGGGTTGATGTAAACCCCTTTCAGATGTGCAGGTATGACACTCTGAATGGTGCTTTTGCCTGAGCCATTGGGGCCAGCAAACATTCTCAACCTTGGTGTTGGATCCATTAGGTCACCTTCAGCTTCACGCCTACAGGAATTTTGTGTTTAGCGGGTGCTTTTTTCAACACATAAGTGCTGCCATCGGGGCGCGTTTCGACAAGATTTCCGTTGGCGATTTCCACGACTTTCTGGCCTCGGCTCAATGACGCTTGGTAGGCGCGACGTGTGTAACGCACTGTTTGTGCTGCAAATCTTTGTTCTGCATCAGGTTTAGTTGCCACGATTATCTCCCCAGTCTGCAAATCACCTTATAAATGTATAGTACAAGGACTAGAGTATAAGTGTAAGCATACTAATAGTAATGGTGATAGGAGTGGTTATGTGTGGAACACGTGCTGAGCACGTCATCTTCAATAGCACCACCGGTTGATCCTAAATTCCAAAAAAGACTAAGAAAGCTGTTTATTATTTCTTTTTTGCTGGTATCTTGGCCTCATTGCACTGGTAGATGCTCGACGAACGTCGCAACCGGTGCCCACGTTTAAAGCAGGGGGCTTAGGTGCCCTAGAGGGGAAAATGAATATGGCGAATGTGAGCCGTTGGAAAAAAGCTGTTGCTGTTCTTTCGCTTAGCGTTGTGGGTAGTGTGCTGTCTGCCGCTGCTTACGCGGATACGCTGCGCGTCGGCATGTCTGGGGGGTATTTCCCCTTTACGTTTGTTGAGCAAAACGAACTGAAAGGCTTTGAAGTCGATGTCATGAACGCCGTTGGTGATGTGACTGGCGATGAGATTGAGTTCGTGACAGCGAGTTTCTCTGGCTTGGCGGGCATGTTGGAGTCTGGGCGCATTGATACCATTGCCAACCAAATCACCATTACCGATGAGCGCAAAGCGAAGTACGCCTTCACCGCTCCGTATGTTTACGATGGTGCCCAGGTTGTTGTGCGGGCAGGTAATGACACCATTCACGGTGTTGAAGATTTATCTGGCAAAAGCGTTGCGGTGAACTTGGGCTCTAACTACGAGCAGTTGCTGCGTGAACAGCCTAATGCCGATGAGATCGATATCCGTACCTACGAATCCAACGTCGAGCAGGATGTGGCGCTTGGCCGTATCGATGCATTTGTGATGGATCGCGTTAGCGCCAGCCAGGTGATCAGCGAGCGCGGTTTGCCGCTTGCATTGGCTGGCCAGCCGTTCACCATCATAGAAAACGCGCTGCCGTTTCGTGATGATGAAGAGGGCCGTGCTCAGCGTGACCGCGTAGATGCCGCCCTGGAAGAGCTGCGTGAAAACGGTACATTAGGTGAAATATCGCAAAAATGGTTCGATACTGATATCACCCAGCCATAATCGCGGCGTTTATCTTTAGACGACCAGCAACTGATTGCGGCCGTGGCACTGCCACGGCCGTTTCGCTTATAGCGACGTTGCGAAACTGACCTTGGAATAACCATGTTGAATGTGGAGTATATGTGGGGCCTGTTGCCGGTCCTATTGAGCTATTTACCGTTAACGCTGCAAATGGCGAGCATCGCCATGTTGTTGGCGCTGATCATTGCCTGCCTGTTGGCGGTCATCCGGGTATCGCGAGTGCCGGTGTTGAACGGCGCGGCAATGCTGTTTATCTCGTTTTTTCGCGGAACGCCGCTATTGGTGCAGCTGTTTTTGTTCTATTACGGCTTGCCCCAACTGATTAACGCGCTGATTTCCATCAACGGGGTGACCGCAGCGGTGCTGGGCTTAACGCTGCACTTTTCGGCCTACATGGCGGAATCCATTCGCGCGGCGATTGTCGGTATTGACCGCAGCCAAACCGAAGCGGCGCTGTCCATCGGTATGACCCAGTCTCAATTGATGCGGCGGATTATTCTGCCTCAAGCCACCCGCGTGGCAACGCCAACGCTGATGAACTACTTCATCGATATGATTAAAGCGACTTCCCTGGCGTTTACCCTGGGTGTTACCGAAATGATGGGCGCTACCCAAAAAGAAGCCTCGGGCAGCTTTCTCTATCTGGAAGCATTTCTGCTGGTGGCGATTATTTACTGGGTGGTGGTGGAAGCGCTTTCCTGGGGCCAGCGCCGTCTGGAAACGTATCTGAATAAGGCGTACCAGCGATGATCACCCTC
>NZ_JABUZF010000212.1:15306-22315 GCF_014897885.1 Halomonas sp. 3D7M
TTTGGGCCAGCAGCCAGTATTTACCGACGTTGATTTGCACCTGGAGCAGGGTGAAATCATCGTCATTATTGGTCCCTCGGGTACCGGTAAATCAACCCTGCTGCGCTGTATTAACTTTCTAGAACGCCCAGAAACGGGACACATCACGGTAGGCGACTTAAGGGTCGATGCCCGGCGTGCTAGTCGTGCCGATATTCTGGCGCTACGCCGACGAACCGCTTTCGTATTTCAGAACTATGGGCTATTTGCCAACAAAACGGCGTTAGAAAATATCAGCGAAGGCATGATTGTCGTTGATAAGCTGCCTAAGGCTCAGGCGCACGCTCGGGCAAGGGAGATTTTAGAGCGCATTGGCTTGGCCGATAAGGCGGATGCTTACCCAGCATCGCTGTCCGGTGGCCAACAGCAGCGGGTAGGCATTGGGCGTGCGATGGCCGCGAATGCCGATGTGATTCTATTCGACGAGCCAACCTCATCGCTGGACCCGCAATGGGTGGAAGAGGTGCTGAGCTTAATGAAACAGCTCGCCGCCGAGCAGCAAACCATGATTGTGGTGACCCATGAAATGCAGTTCGCCAGAGACGTCGCCGACCGGGTGGTGTTTATGGATGAAGGACAAATTGTCGAACAAGGGCCGCCTGAGGAGCTGTTTACCAATCCTCAAGATGAGCGGACGCGGCGTTTTCTGCGCAAAATTCTGGCGCCAACGGGGCAGGCATTGCCATAACGGGTGAGTGGCAATCTGTGCGGGAAAAGCATTGACAAGCGCTGGCAAGCCCGCTTAACGCGTGATAGACTATGCCATCCTCTCAGACAAGACCCGTGGACGGGCAGATTTTGAACTGCTCGTTACACCATTTGGTAGTATTTTAATTGCTTCCAAATCAATTGGTTATTGTGGAAAGATTCTGACGGAAATGTCGTGGTGAAAGCCGACCGACAAACACATAGTTAATCCGTTGCCGTTTATTGGCAACCTTTATTCTCCAAGGAGATACCTGTGGCGAACAGCAAGCAAGCACGCAAGCGCGCCCGCCAGGCCGAGACTCGTCGCGTCCTGAAAGCCAGCCAGCGCAGCATGGTCCGCACCTACATCAAGCGTGTGATCAAAGCGATCAGCACCGGCGATCATGGCAAAGCGATGGAAGAGTTCCGGGCAATGCAGCCGGTTGTCGACCGCATCGCTGATAAAGACGTTCTTTCTAAGAAGAAAGCTGCACGTCTGAAAAGCCGCTTGAACAAGCGCATTAAGGCTCTGGCGGCGTAAGCCGGCAGGCGCCATAAAAAAACCGGCTGCGGCCGGTTTTTTTGTGTCTATACGTCGCGTTGCCCGCGGCGACTTTGGGTCTCTTGTTTTAGTCGCTATGGATTGAGTGATGACCGCCAACACGCCACCGCAAGCAAATATGTCGCCCCCGCGCCGCGGGTTGATGCGCTCTGGGTTAGTGGTCAGTGCCATGACCATGTTGTCGCGTGTGATGGGGTTGGTGCGCGATGTGGTGGTTGCCACCTTCTTGGGGGCAGGCAACGGCTCGGATGCGTTCTTCGTTGCGTTTAAAATTCCTAATTTTCTGCGCCGTTTGTTTGCCGAAGGGGCGTTTAACCAAGCCTTTGTGCCGGTGCTTTCAGAGTACTCAACCCAGCGCAGTAAGCAGGAAATTCGCGAGCTACTGAATGCGGTAGCGGGCAGCCTGACGGCTATTTTGGCGCTAATAACAGCGTTGGCGATGCTGGGCGCCCCGTGGCTGGTGTGGGTATTTGCCCCCGGCTTCGGGCGCGACCCCGAAAAGCTGGCCATGACAGCCGACATGCTGCGCCTGACGTTTCCCTATTTGCTACTGATTTCGTTAACCGCTTTTTCGGGTAGCGTGCTGAATACCTGGAACCGCTTTGCGGTACCCGCGTTCACCCCCGTGCTGCTGAATATTTCGCTGATTGGCGCGGCGCTACTGCTAATGCCGTTAATGGAAGAGCCCGCCATGGCGCTGGCCTGGGGGGTGTTGATTGCGGGTGCTGCCCAGTTAGCGTTTCAGGTGCCGTTTTTGCTGCGCCTTGGGTTGCTGCCGACCCCGTGGCCAAATTTTGCCCACGAAGGCGTGAAGCGCATTCTGAAGCTGATGGCTCCCGCGCTGTTTGGCGTATCGGTATCGCAAATTAACTTACTGCTGGATACGGTGTTGGCCTCGTTGTTAACGGCGGGCAGCGTGTCTTGGCTGTACTATTCGGATAGGTTGGTCGAACTTCCGCTTGGGGTCTTCGGTGTGGCGATTGGCACAATTATTTTGCCTGCACTTTCCAAGCGTCATGCGGAGCAGTCCACCGAACACTTTTCAGCGATGCTAGACTGGGCCATTCGCGTTGTGCTGCTATTGGGGGTGCCTGCCGCGCTGGCACTGGCCGTGCTGGCAGAACCGTTTTTGATTACCTTGTTCCACTACGGGGCAATGACCGATACCGATATTCAAATGGCCGCCATGAGCCTACGCGCTTACGCCTTTGGATTGGTGGCGTTTATGCTGATCAAGGTGTTAGCACCGGGCTTCTTTGCTCGTCAGGATACTAAAACACCGGTCAAAGTGGGCATTATCGCCATGGTGGCTAACATGGTGTTCAACCTGCTGTTAATTTGGCCGCTTGCTCACGCAGGCTTGGCATTGGCGACTGCACTGTCGGCATTTTTAAATGCTGGGCTGCTGGGATATCTGCTCTATCGCCAGAAGGTGTTGATCTTTCAGCCGGGGTGGGGACGCTACGCAGTACAACTGGTGGGCGGTAGCGCGTTGATGAGTATTGCGCTTTATCTGGCTGCCCCCGACTGGCAGGAGTGGCTTGATTTTGAACTGTGGCAGCGCATTCGCTGGGTAGCAGGGTTAGTCGTGCTGGGTGGCGGGCTTTACTTTGCCTGGTTGACCGCGTTTGGCCTGCGGCTGCGTCACTTTAAGATGAATAGCTGATGCGCCAATAGGCAGCGTTAGGGTGATTAAAAAGGTGATGCCAGGGCGAAAGTAATCTTCCCCTGCACCTGATCAGCGCGTTCGTTATAATCAAACGCTTTTAAAAAAGGCTTTTAAAAAAGAGGTGCCATGCACGTCATTCGAGGTCTGCACAATCTGACAGCGGCTCATCGGGGCTGCGTTGCCACCATCGGTAATTTTGATGGTGTGCATCGCGGCCATCAGGCGATCCTGCAGCAGTGCCGTGAGCATGCGGCGCGCTTGAAGGTGCCGTTGACCGTGGTGGTGTTTGAGCCTCAGCCGCGGGAGTTTTTTGCTGGTGATCAAGCACCGCCGCGGCTTACCCGCCTGCGTGAAAAAGTTCGCTTGCTGCGTGATCATGGTGCCGAACAGGTGCTGTGCCTGCCTTTCAACGATGCCTTGCGCAGCCTGACCGGGCGCGAGTTTATCGATCAAGTGCTAATTAAGGGCTTGGGGGTGAAGCATCTGGTGGTGGGTGATGACTTCCGCTTTGGCTGCGACCGCCGTGGCGACTTCACCTTGCTTAAAACTGTCGGGCAGGTGGAAGGGTTTGGTGTAGAGCACACGCGCACCTTTAAAGTTGATGACGAGCGGGTATCCAGTTCACGCGTGCGTACCTTACTGGCCAGCGGTAACTTTGACGTGGCTGCACGCCTGCTGGGCAGGTCGTATTCGCTGCATGGCCGTGTGGTACGCGACCAGCAGCTAGGGCGCACTATTGGTGTGCCCACTGCTAACCTGCCGCTGTTGCCTCAGCCATTAACGCTGCGCGGCGTGTTTGCTGTGGTGGCCGAGCTGGCTAATGGTCAGCGTTATCCCGCCGTAGCGAATGTTGGCTTTCGGCCAACGGTGGGGTCTAAACGCCCCACGCTGGAAGTTCATCTGTTGGATTTCTCAGGCGACCTCTATGGTCAGCGGCTGACGGTTTACCCCTGCGCGCGTTTGCGTGGGGAAGTGAAGTTTGACGACTTTGATGCGCTAAAAACGCAAATTGAACACGATCAAGCCAGAGCGCGCCGCTACTTCGCAGCAGCGGGTGCTGGCTGCATGAATTCTCTTCCGCTGGCCTCGGCCCCGCTTGGGCGTGAGACCGCTTCTTCTGATTTCTCTTCGGCGGATAACGCCGCCGATGCTAACGACGGCTGACCGGACTATGGATTATAAGCACACGCTAAACTTGCCAGAAACCGACTTTCCTATGCGCGGCATGCTGCCGAAGCAGGAGCCAGGGCGCGTTTCTAAATGGCAGGATATGAACCTATACCAGCGCTTGCGCGATGCCCGCGCGGGTGCGCCGCTGTTTGTTCTGCACGATGGCCCTCCCTACGCCAACGGCAGCATCCATATTGGTCACGCTCTCAATAAAATCCTTAAAGACATTATTGTTAAGTCGAAGAATCTGGCGGGTTTTGATGCCCCTTACGTGCCAGGCTGGGATTGCCACGGTCTGCCTATTGAGCACAAGGTAGAAACCACCCACGGTAAACATTTGGCCGCGGGTAAAGCCCGCGAGCTTTGCCGTGAATATGCCGGTGCGCAGATCGAAACGCAGCTAGCTGACTTTGTTCGCCTGGGCATCATCGGTGACTGGGACCACCCATACCGCACGATGGATTACGCTAATGAAGCGGGCGAAATCCGTGCCTTGGCGGAAATGGTGGATGCGGGCTATGTGTTCAAAGGCCTAAAGCCGGTCAACTGGTGCTTTGATTGTGGCTCGGCCTTGGCTGAAGCGGAAGTTGAATATGCCGATAAGAAATCCGACGCCATCGACGTCGCTTTCCCGGTAGAAGATGCCGACAAGCTAGCGGCGGCCTTTGGTCTAAGCGAATTGCCCAAGCCTGCGGCGGTGGTGATCTGGACCACCACGCCTTGGACAATCCCCGCTAACCAGGCGTTGAACGTTCACCCTGAGTTTACCTATGCGCTCGTGGATACCGGCGAACGCCTGCTGCTGCTCGCAGAAGAGCTGGTGGAAAGCTGTTTAGAGCGTTTTGAGCTGACGGGCAGCGTAATCGCTACCGCGCAAGGTGCAGCGCTGGATCTAATCAATTTCCGTCATCCGTTCTATGACCGCCTCTCGCCGGTTTACCTCGCGGATTACGTTGAGTCCGAAGTGGGTAGCACGGGCATCGTTCACTCAGCGCCTTCTTACGGTATGGATGACTTTATCACCTGCCGTGAGCATGACATGAGCTTTGACGACATGCTTAACCCAGTGCAGGGGAACGGTGTTTACGCTGATGATCTGCCGTTCTTCGGCGGCCAGATGATCTGGAAAGCTAACCCGCATATCGTTGAGAAGCTGCGCGAGGTTAATGCGCTAATGGCGCACACGCCCATCAAGCACAGCTATATGCACTGCTGGCGCCATAAGTCCCCGGTGATTTATCGTGCCACTGCCCAGTGGTTTGTGGGCATGGATATTCAAGGTAAAGACGGTAAAACCCTGCGTGAGCGGGCGTTGGAAGGCATCGAAGCCACCGAATTTACCCCCGCGTGGGGCAAGGCGCGTTTGCATAGCATGATCGCTAATCGCCCGGACTGGTGTATCTCCCGCCAGCGTAACTGGGGCGTGCCGATTCCGTTCTTCTTGCATAAGCAAACGGGCGAGCTGCACCCCAAGACGGTTGAGTTGATGGGAGAGGCGGCTAAGCGTGTCGAGCAAGAGGGTATTGAAGCGTGGTTTAAACTCGACCCCGCTGAGCTACTCGGTGCCGAAGCTGCTGAGTACGACAAAGTCACCGATACATTGGATGTCTGGTTTGACTCCGGCTCCACGCATCGTCATGTGCTGCGTGGCTCGCACCCTCATGGTCATGAAAGTGGCCCGCGTGCTGATTTGTACCTGGAAGGCTCGGACCAGCACCGTGGCTGGTTCCATTCGTCGCTACTGACCGGATCGGCGATTGATGGTCATGCGCCATATCGTCAGCTACTAACCCATGGCTTTACCGTCGATTCACAGGGCCGTAAGCAGTCCAAATCGTTGGGGAATGTGGTCGCGCCGCAAAGTGTGATGGATAAGTTGGGCGCTGATATTTTACGCCTTTGGGTAGCGTCTACCGACTACTCCGGTGAAATGGCGGTGTCGGATGAAATCTTGAAGCGTACCGCCGATGTGTATCGTCGTATCCGCAACACTGCACGCTTTTTGCTTTCTAACTTGAACGGTTTTGATCCGGCTAACGATCAGGTGGCTTTTGGCGATATGCTGGCACTGGATCAGTGGGTGGTTGACCGTGCGGCACAGCTGCAGGGGCGTATCGAAAAAGCCTATGAAGAGTACCGTTTCCTGGATGTGTATCAGCAGGTACACGGTTTCTGCGCACGGGAATTAGGCGGCTTCTACCTGGATGTCATCAAGGATCGCCAGTACACCACTCAAACGGATTCACTCGCCCGCCGTAGCGCGCAAACCGCGCTTTATCATGTGGTTGAAGCGCTGAGCCGCTGGATTGCACCGATCCTGTCGTTTACCGCTGAGGAGATCTACGAGCATATTCCTGGCAAGCGTGGCGACAGCGTACTGCTGGAAACTTACTACACTGGGCTTGGCACCTTAGAGGATGGCGCTGAGCTGGGCCGTGCCTTCTGGGAGCAAGTGCTGGAAGTGAAGCATTCGGTGAACAAGTGCTTGGAAGACGCCCGTAATGCCAAAGTCATCAAGGGCAGCTTGGCGGCGGAAGTTACGCTTTACGTGAGCGATGAACTGAACGCTACGCTGTCTAAATTGGGCGACGAGCTGCGCTTCGTGATGCTCACCAGTGAAGTCCATCTAGCACCGCTAGTGGATGCCGCCAACGCAGAAAGCACCGAGCTTGAAGGCTTGAAAGTGGCGGTTAGCGGAAGCGAGCACCAGAAGTGCGAGCGCTGCTGGCACCATCGTGCTGATGTAGGCACTCATGCTGAGCATTCCGACCTGTGTGGTCGCTGTATCAGCAATCTTCCAGAAGGCAGCGGCGAGATTCGTTACTATGCCTAACACTGCGTCAACCACCAATGATCCACACCAGCGGCCGCCGATGCGGCGG
>NZ_JABUZF010000212.1:22373-49701 GCF_014897885.1 Halomonas sp. 3D7M
TTAGATTTGCTGACCAAATACACCGCCAGCCATTTGTTGAATTACGCCCAGCCCGTTGAGGTGCTGCCGTTTTTCAACCTAACGCTGCTGCACAATACTGGCGCTGCGTTCAGCTTTTTAGCGGACCATCCCGGCTGGCAGCGCTGGTTCTTTGCGCTGATTGCCATTGGTGCCAGCATTGGCTTAACCGTCTGGCTTTCCCGCGTTAAGGCCGATGAAAAGCTGCTGGCCGTGGCGTTGCCGCTGATTATTGGCGGTGCCCTGGGTAATCTGTATGACCGTTTAGTACATGGCTATGTGGTGGACTTTTTATCGTTCCATGCCGCTGGTTGGTACTATCCTGCCTTTAATGTGGCGGATATCGGCATTACGCTGGGAGCGGTGGGGTTAATTTGGGAGTCGATAATGGGTGATCGACGTCGTAAGAAAGCCGCGCTACAGCAGCGTGATTGAAAGCCATAGAGTGACGAGTGAGGAACCATGGACTACCTAATTGATGATGGTATGGAGATTACCCTGCACTTCACGCTGAAGCTGGAAGATGGCACGGTAGTCGATTCCACCAAAGAGAAAGCCCCGGCGACGTTCCAGTATGGCGACGGTAACTTGCCACCTGGTTTCGAACACCCGATTAAAGGGATGGCCGCAGGCCAGAGCGGGTCGTTTCAAATCACACCTGAGCACTCCTTTGGGCAGCATAACCCGCAAAATATTCAAACGCTGAAGCGCGCCGATTTCGGTGATGAAGCGCCAGAAATCGGCATGGTGATGTCATTTGCTGATAAAGCGGGAACGGAATTGCCTGGCGTGGTCAAAACCATAGATGGCGACCGTGTGGAAGTGGATTTTAATCATCCGCTAGCAGGTCGCACGTTGACGTTTGAAGTCGATGTGCTGAACGTAACGCCCATCACCAAACACTGATTTTAAGCACTCGTTTTCATTTAACCGGCGATGCAAGTTGCATCAAGGCGCTTTTATGCAGTCATCAGAGTCCTCTCAGCCAATACAGATCAAGCTGGCGAACCCGCGCGGTTTTTGTGCTGGCGTGGATCGCGCGATCGACATCGTCAACCGCGCGCTAGATGTCTTCGGTCCGCCCATTTACGTACGCCACGAGGTGGTACATAACCGCTTTGTGGTTGAAACATTGCGCGAACGTGGCGCGGTGTTCGTTGAAGAGCTGCATGAAGTGCCTGACGACGTGATCGTGATTTTCTCGGCTCACGGTGTCTCCCGTGCCGTGCAACAAGAGGCTGAGCAGCGTGGTCTCAAAGTCTTCGATGCGACCTGTCCATTGGTTACCAAAGTGCATTTGGAAGTGTTGCGTTATGCTAAGCGCGGCCAAGAGTGCATTTTGATTGGTCACGAAGGTCATCCGGAAGTCGAAGGCACCATGGGGCGTTACGACACTTCTCACGGTGGCCAGATTTACCTGGTCGAAGATGAGCAGGACGTGGCGAAGTTAGCCGTCAATGACCCGTCAGCGCTGGCGTTTGTGACTCAAACCACGCTCTCGATGGATGACACCGCTAAGGTGATTGATGCATTGCGGGAGAAGTTCCCAGAGATCCAGGGGCCACGCAAAGATGATATCTGTTATGCCACTCAAAACCGCCAGGATGCGGTGCGTGAGCTAGCGGCAGATAGCGACTTGGTGTTGGTCGTCGGCAGCCCCAATAGCTCCAACTCTAATCGCCTGCGCGAACTTTCCGAGCGGATGGGCACGCCTGCCTATTTAATCGATAATGCCGACCAAATTGCGCCAGCGTGGCTAGAAGGTGTTAGCCGTATTGGTGTCACCGCCGGGGCCAGTGCGCCAGAAGTGCTGGTGAAAGGTGTTATCGACAAGCTGCAAACGTTTGGCGCAGAGGTGCCTGTTGAGCTGCAGGGCCGCGAAGAAAATATTACCTTCTCTATGCCGAAAGAGCTGCGTGAGCAGGTGATTGTAAGCGACTGATGCAAAGCCTATCGGTTTGCGACATACTCAGCGTATGGGCCAACTGATACAGGAGCGCGTTCAGTGCCTTTGCCTTTTGCTAACCGTGCTGGGCGCCAGGAAGCTCGTCAGCACGGTTTTACGCTCATTGAAATGCTGATTGCCGTCGCTATCATTGGCATAGTGGCGGGCATTGCCTACCCCAGTTACACCCGCTATGTTGAGCGTTCGCTACGCACAGATGCCCATGCTGGCCTGTTGCAGGCCGCCGCCGAGCTTGAGCGCTGCTACTCCCGCCAATACGCTTATGCCGACTGCTCATTTACTCCCTCTTCTCCCGATGGTAATTACATGATTACGGCCGATGACGGCAGTGAGGACGATGGTGGGTTTTTACTGACGGCGGCAACATCTCAAACTGACGGTTGTAACAGCGATATTCAATTTAATGCGCGGGGCGAGCGCCTGCCTGAGGCGTGCTGGTAAATGGTTAGGCAAAGCGGCCTTTCGCTAATCGAGGCGCTTATCGCGCTGGTGATTTTAGCGTTTGGGCTGATAGGCGTTGCCGCGATGCAGGTGACAGCACTGCAAAGCGCTAGTGCAGGCTACACGCAGTCGCTAGCGAACGTCGCAGCGGTAGATGCCCAAGAGCGGATATGGGCAGCACTTTCCTCGTACCAAGACTGTGACACGATTCCGTTAGCCACCATTGAGTCCGCATGGCACAGCCATTGGTTTGCAGGTCAACAGGCGGCGCTTGGCTATGCCCAGGGGCAAGAGAGTCGTATTGAGCGCCAAGGCTGTCGGTTTGATGTGGTGGTGCGCTTGCGGACTGAGCCTAATGAGTCCGACGATATCTTCAACTACGTGTTCCAACTTCCCAACCAGCCGTAAAGGTGGGCCTGCCATGGATGTGCAGCGCGGTTTTACGTTAACAGAACTACTGGTCGCCATGGCCATTGGTATGGTGGTGATTCTA
The DNA here is from genome assembly GCF_014897885.1 of Halomonas sp. 3D7M. Lineage (NCBI taxonomy): Bacteria > Pseudomonadati > Pseudomonadota > Gammaproteobacteria > Oceanospirillales > Halomonadaceae > Halomonas > Halomonas sp. 3D7M. Next base: position 25,292 of record NZ_JABUZF010000212.1, read on the forward strand.
GGTGCTGGACAGCTTTTCTTAAGCACCTTTCATACGTTTAAGCAGGTGGATCAATTGGGGCGGAATCAGGAAGCGCTTCTTTACGCGGCGACATCGATTACCGACACCCTACGCAGGCACGGCGCTACCGACTCAAACGGAGCGCCTTTTTTTCGCTTGCAGTGCGTGGTAATTGAGTCTGGCTGTCGCTGCACGGTTCAGGATATGCAGGAGGCTCAGCCGCTGGTCACCTTTGATTATGACGCTGGCGCTAGCTGTGAGCGGGATGAACCGCTTGGAGCACCCGCCACCAATGGGGTTAGCGTGGTGTCACTGCCATTAGGTCGGCAAGGGGCCAATATCGATTTCCACGTTACCCATCGAGAGGCTGTTCTGCAGCCTACGTTTTCGGCTAGCCCATGAGATGTATGGAGTGTGAGCAAGGAGGCGATATGCAGCTTAGACCGCGAACGCAGGAGCAGGGCGCTGCGCTAGTTGTGGTGATGGCACTGTTAGCTAGCGCGTTGATTATTGGCGTTATCTGCGTTCAATCTGCGTTTGTGGATGAACGCTTAGCGAGTAATTACCGGGCGTCGACGTTAGCGCAAATGCGCGCTGAAATAGCCGCCTCGCAAGCAGTGGCTTCTTTTAGTGAATTGGAGTGGGGAAGCAACGTGCTCACCATCAATAGCGATCAAACTCTCCGCTGGGAAGATGTCGTAGCGCACCCATTAACCACGCTGCTGGGCGATGACTGCGAACACGATAGTTGCTTATTTACGCCCATTGAGCGTGACGGCCAACCTTGGGTAGTGGCGTTAGGTGCGGTTATTACTAATGCCAATACCGATAGTGAAACGTTACTGGCGCAGAGCCTACCTGTATTTATCAAAGTAGAGGAGAGTGAGGAAAGCCATCAGACACAGGCGACGGTAGTTTGGCATTAAGTGTACAATGACTTACCTTTTTTGACCTTTATCCAGCTGGATCCACACTATGAGTCAGACAGCCAAAACCCGCGTGCTGACCGGGATTACCACGACCGGAACGCCACATCTTGGTAACTATGTGGGGGCTATTAAGCCTGCCATTGAGGCAAGCCAAGACCCCAATGTACAGTCGTTTTACTTTCTTGCTGACTATCACGCGCTGATCAAATGCCAAGATCCGAAGCGTGTGCAAGAGTCGCGTCTGGAAATTGCCGCCACGTGGCTTGCGCTAGGGTTAGATACCGATAACGCCATTTTTTATCGTCAGTCGGATATCGCTGAAATTCCCGAATTAATGTGGATGCTGTCTTGTGTATGCGCCAAGGGGCTGATGAACCGCGCCCACGCATACAAAGCAGCGGTCGCTGAAAATGAAGAAGCCGGTGACCAAGACCCTGATAAAGGCGTCACCATGGGCTTGTTCGGTTACCCGGTGTTAATGGCCGCCGACATCTTAATGTTTAATGCCAATAAAGTGCCGGTAGGGCGCGACCAGATTCAGCACATTGAAATGGCGCGTGATATCGCTGGACGTTTCAACCACATGTTTAAAGGCCAGTATTTTGTTCAGCCTGAAGCCGTTGTGGATGAAAAAGGCGAAGTGTTGAAGGGCTTGGACGGTCGCAAAATGTCCAAAAGCTATAACAATACGATCCCGCTTTTCTCCAGCGAGAAAAAGCTGCAGAAGCTGGTGCGCAAAATCAAAACCAATTCACTGGAACCCGGTGAGCCCAAAGACCCAGACACCTGCACGCTGTTCCAGATATTCTCAGCGTTTGCCAGCAATGAGGAAGCCGCTGCACTACGCGAGCAGTACGTGGCAGGGATTGGCTGGGGCGACGCTAAGAACCAGGTGTTTGATTACTTGAATGCGCACTTAACCGCACCCCGCGAGCGTTACATCGCGCTCATGGAAGACCCAGCACATATTGAAGCGGTGCTGCAAAAAGGTGCTGATCGCGCTAGAGAAGAAGCCGCCGTCACCATGGATCGCTTACGTTCCGCGGTAGGCTTAGGGCGCTTTGTTTAATATTCTTTAAAAGCATATGCACTGCTGAATAAAGAATTTCCAGCGTTCTACAGCCAGCGTTAGGCTTCTCATTATTGTCCAACTCAGCCAAGCGCCTGTTTCTAACAGGCGCTTTTGGCGTTGTTAGAAGGTGAGCTATGTCGACGATTTCTGCAGTGGCACCTAGTCAGAACCGGGTGCCATTACTCTCAACGGCAGCCATCGTGCTGGGCGCGGTGATTATCGGTGTGGTGTTTGGCGCCAATATTGGTCTCTTAATGATTGTTGGCGGCTTGCTTGGGCTGGTGCTGTATCACGCGGCATTTGGCTTTACTGCTGCTTGGCGGGTATTTATCACCGAGCGGCGGGGCCGTGGTTTGCGTGCCCAAATGGTGATGCTGGCGATTGCAGTGGTGCTGTTTTTTCCGGCGTTAAGCGCCGGTTCACTGTTTGGCACCAGCGTGAGTGGTTTTGTTGCGCCGATTGGTATTTCGGTCGTGGTGGGGGCGTTTATCTTTGGTGTGGGCATGCAGTTAGGTGGCGGATGTGCGTCGGGCACGCTGTTTACTGCAGGTGGTGGTAATGCACGAATGTTAATTACGCTGCTGTTCTTCATTGTTGGGTCGGTGATTGGTTCAGCGCATTTTGCGTGGTGGCAGAGCTTGCCAGCGTTTCAGCCTGTGTCGCTGGTGAATGCAGCAGGTGCTGGCGGTGGTATTGCGATTAGCTTGGTGCTGTTTGCGACGATTGCTGCGTTTACTGTGATTATGGAAAAGCGTCGTCATGGTCACTTGGAGCAGGCACCGCTGGTCGATAAGCCTGGCAGTCAGCGCTGGTTAACGGGTCCGTGGCCGTTGATTACTGGCGCAGTGGCGCTAGCGCTACTCAATTTCGCAACGTTAGCCCTTGCTGGTCGCCCTTGGGGCATTACCTCTGCGTTCGCGCTGTGGGGTGCGAAAGGGTTTGAACTCGTTGGTGGCGATGTCAGTCAGTGGGGTTATTGGCAAGCGCCGGGTAATGCTGCGGCATTAGAGGCGAGTGTATGGAGTGATATCACGACGGTGATGAATGTTGGCATCATGCTGGGGGCGCTTGCCGCCGCGAGCCTAGCTGGGCGCTTTGCTCCCAACTTCCGCATCCCGTTTAAATCCCTATTAGCAGCTGTTATTGGTGGCGTCATGCTGGGGTATGGCGCACGGCTGGCATTTGGTTGCAATATTGGCGCTTACTTCAGCGGTATTGCCTCTGGCAGCTTGCATGGCTGGCTATGGATGGTTGCGGCGTTCGCCGGCAACATGGTGGGCGTTAAGCTGCGGCCGTTCTTTTTTAACGGTGTTGAAGGCCGCCAACCTGCTGCTAAAAGCTGCTAGTGGTTGATCAGTTTTAATGCTTTTTATGAACGCCTTGGTAGCTACCAAGGCGTTTTTTTATTGCCATTATTTATGTCCCTCCCACCTTTGTCGTACTAGCATGTTACATTATGCGAAACGCCGCCAACGCCCAGCGTTGCTGCATTGCAATAGCAATCGACATAAAAAGAGAGTGCCTATGTCTACGAAGAGTAAACGCCCCCTGTACATTCCTTACGCCGGTCCTTCTTTGCTTGAAATGCCGCTATTGAACAAAGGCAGCGCGTTTACTCAAGAGGAGCGGCTAGCGTTTAACTTGATTGGTTTATTGCCGCAAAAAGTGGAGACCATTGACGAGCAGTTGTCGAGAGCATATCGCCAGTATCAACAGTGTCATAGTGATTTAGAGAAGCATATTCATCTGCGTGCCATCCAAGACGACAATGAAACGCTGTACTTTCGCTTGGTCTCTCAGCATCTAGAAGAGATGCTACCGATTATTTATACCCCTACGGTTGGGCAGGCATGTCAGGAGTTCTCTAATATTTATCGCAATCACCGGGGGCTGTTCATCAGCTATCCGGATCGCGAGCATATGGACGATATCCTGCGCAGTGCCACCAAGGATAACGTTAAGGTGATTGTTGTCACCGATGGTGAGCGGATTCTAGGGCTGGGTGATCAGGGGATTGGTGGGATGGGCATTCCCATTGGTAAGCTGGCACTTTATACCGCTTGTGGTGGTATTAGCCCCGCCTATACGTTGCCGATTATGATTGATGTGGGCACTAACAATCAGGCATTGCTGGACGACCCTATGTATATGGGCTGGCGTCATGAGCGGGTTAGCCAGGAAGAGTACGATGCGTTTATGGGGGAATTTATTGCCGCTGTAAAACGTCGCTGGCCGAACGTTCTGCTGCAGTTCGAAGACTTTGCCCAGGCCAATGCGGTACCGCTTTTAGAGCGCTACCGTGACGATTTATGCTGCTTTAATGACGATGTGCAAGGTACCGCATCAGTGGTAGTGGGCACCTTAATGGCGGCGTGCCAGGCCCGCGATGAAACGATTGCCCAGCAGCGCGTAGTGTTTGTTGGTGGCGGTTCGGCAGGCTGTGGTATTGCTGAGCAGGTGGTCGTGGCCATGCAGGCAGAGGGGCTGACTGAAAGCGAAGCACGGGCGCGAATATTTATTGTTGATCGAGATGGATTGATGACCACTGATCAGCCTTGGCAGCGGGATTTCCAGCGCCGTTTGGCCCACGATTCGGAGCTGGTGGCTAACTGGAATGGTCAGGGGCTTGAAGAAACCATTGCCCAAATGAAACCAACGATATTGATTGGTGTGTGCGGCAAGCGCGGTATTTTCACCGAACAAGTGGTGCGTACCATGCACGCGGGCTGCGAACATCCGGTGATTATGCCGCTGTCGAACCCTACTTCTCAGGCAGAAGCGGTACCCGAAGATGTGATTCGCTGGACCGACGGCCAAGCGCTAGTCGCGACTGGCAGCCCTTTTGCACCGGTGGTGTATAACGGCCGCACCTATCCAATTGCCCAATGTAACAATGCCTATATCTTCCCCGGTATTGGCTTAGGTGTGATTGCCGCGAATGCTAATCGCGTGACTGATGAAATGTTGATGAGCGCCTCTCGGGCGCTGGCGCGCGAAGCGCCGCTGGTTAAGGAGGGCAAGGGCGCACTGCTACCGCCGTTGTCGCGGATTCGTGATATTAGTAAATCGATTGCCTTTGAAGTCGCAGCCCAGGCCCAGCAAAACGGCGTGGCGCTTAAAACAAGCGGCACCGAATTACGTGAGCGTATCGAGAGAGCGTGCTGGTCGCCCGAGTATCGTGCTTATCGCCGCAGGGCCTTCTAAGCTTAATAGCGAGAAGCCAAACAGCAAAACCAGGGCGCAAAAAAAAGCCCCCACCATGGTGGGGGCTATGCAAGCATTGGTAGGTTTTGCCTTTAAGCTGCGCCGATCATTTTGCGCAACACGTAGTGAAGGATACCACCGTGGCGGTAGTAAGCCAGCTCATTGACGGTATCAATTCGGCACTTGGCATCAACGGTGCGTTCCCCATCGTCATTTTTGATGACAATTTTTACGCTGCCCCCTGGGCTTAAATCGCTTAAGCCAGCAATTGATATTTCTTCATCACCGGTCAAACCAAGCGTTGCACGGCTTTCACCTTCAGGGAACTGCAGCGGTACCACGCCCATTCCAATTAGGTTTGAGCGGTGAATACGTTCATAGGACTCGGCGATAACCGCGCGCACACCTAATAAGCGGGTGCCTTTTGCTGCCCAGTCCCGTGAAGAGCCGGTGCCATACTCTTTACCAGCAATCACCACTAGGGGAGTGCCTTCCTCCTTATATTTCATGGCAGCATCGTAAATCGCCATTTGCTCGCCGCTGGGAACGTGGCGGGTTTCACCACCAACAACCCCGTCCAGAATTTCATTTTTAATGCGCACGTTGGCAAAGGTGCCACGCATCATTACTTGATGGTTACCTCGACGTGAGCCGTAGGAGTTGAAGTCGACGGGCTTAACGCTATGCTCTTGCAGATAACGACCCGCAGGGCTATCGGGTTTGATAGAGCCGGCCGGGGAGATATGGTCGGTGGTCACCGAGTCGCCTAGCAGGGCTAACACTCGGGCGTTTTCAACATCTTCAATGGCGTCCGGCTCACGCTCCATGCCTTCGAAAAACGGCGGGTGCTGAATGTAGGTCGATTCAGGCCACTGGTAAACTTTGCTTTCAGGAACGTTGATCGCTTTCCAGGTATCGTCGCCTTCAAATACCGCACCATACTCTTTGCGGAACATCTCGGTGTTGACCTGTTCAACGGCAGTGGCGATATCTGCTTGAGAAGGCCAGATGTCTTTGAGATAAACCGGGTTGCCGTCATTGTCCTGGCCAAGCGGGTCGGTCGTTAAGTTGCACTGTACGTTACCGGCTAACGCATAGGCGACCACCAAGGGCGGTGAGGCGAGCCAGTTTGTTTTGACTAGCGGGTGCACACGGCCTTCAAAGTTACGGTTGCCTGAAAGCACCGATGCCACGGCAAGGTCGCCGCTGTTGATCGCTTTTTCGATCTCATCGGGCAGCGGGCCGGAGTTGCCGATACACGTCGTACAGCCATAACCCACTAAGTTAAAGCCCAGTGCATTCAGGTCATCGCTTAAGTTCGCGGCTGCTAAGTAATCGGTCACCACTTTGGAGCCGGGGGCAAGCGAGGTCTTAACCCAAGGTTTCGTGGTAAGCCCCTTTTGGAGTGCATTACGTGCCAGCAGCCCGGCTGCCATCATGACGCTGGGGTTGGAGGTATTGGTACATGAGGTGATAGCGGCAATTACCACGGCACCTGGATCGAGGCTGAAATCCTTATCGTTAAGTTTAACGGTTTGGCTGGTGTCATGTTTAAAGCTGCGTTCAACCCCTACCGCAGTTTGACCGCCTTCCGAGGAGAATTCCCCGTTTGCGGTTGTGTCCGCGCTGGCGTCCTCTTGCATGAACTTGTCAAAGGCGGCGGCCATGTCTTTCAGTGCCACACGGTCTTGGGGGCGTTTCGGGCCAGCAAGACTCGCTTCTACCTCGTCCATGTTGAGGCTGAGGGAGTCGGTAAAGATCGGCTCATCGCCAGGTTCGCGCCATAAGCCCTGCGCCTTGCTATAGGCCTCTACCAACGCAATTTGGTCATCTTCACGGCCGGTAAGGCGCATGTAGTTAAGCGTTTCGTCGTCTACAGGGAAAAAGCCACAGGTCGCGCCATACTCTGGTGCCATATTGGCAATAGTGGCACGGTCGGCCAACGGCAAATCTTTAAGGCCATCACCGTAGAATTCAACAAACTTACCTACCACGCCTTTTTTGCGCAGCATTTCAGTCACGGTAAGCACCAGATCGGTGGCGGTAATGCCTTCGCGCAGTTTGCCGTTCAGCTTGAAGCCAACGACTTCTGGAATCAGCATCGAGACCGGCTGGCCAAGCATGGCGGCTTCCGCTTCGATACCGCCGACGCCCCAGCCAAGTACGCCCAGGCCGTTGATCATAGTGGTATGGGAGTCGGTGCCGACTAAGGTGTCCGGGTAGGCAAACGTCTGGCCATCCTGCTCTTTTGTCCACACTGCGCGACCCAGGTACTCGAGGTTAACCTGGTGGCAAATGCCGGTGCCGGGGGGGACAACGCTAAAGTTGTCGAACGCTTGCTGGCCCCAGCGCAGAAACTCGTAGCGCTCACGGTTGCGCTGCATTTCGATATCGACGTTTTCTTGAAACGCGGCAGCATTGCCGAACTTGTCGACCATCACCGAGTGGTCAATAACCAGATCAACAGGGGAAAGCGGGTTAATGCGGGCGGGATCTTCGCCGAGCTTCTCAACGGCAGCGCGCATAGAGGCAAGGTCTACAACCCCTGGCACGCCGGTGAAATCTTGCATGAGGACGCGGGCAGGGCGGTAGCCTATTTCACGGCTTGATTTGCCCTCTTTTTGCCAGTCCACTAGCGCCTGAATGTCCTCTTGATCAACACTTTCGTCATCGCCAAAGCGCAGCTGGTTTTCGAGCAGAATTTTGAGCGTTTTGGGTAGCCGGTCAATGTTGCCGAGCGCGTCGGCGGCTTTTGGCAGGCTATAGTAATGATACTGCTGGTTGCCTACTTCTAGCGTGGTGAGCGTATCGGGTATCTTGCCCATTGGTCTCTCCTATGATTGCTTGGCCTTAAGCGAATTGCTGATCACAATTTGCTGATCGCAATGCTTAGGCGCGACGGTCACTGCTTTGCTTTAATGTGGCTTATCCCCAGTATGGCTTATCTTATTAATAGCACATGGGTGTTTCACCCCCGGCTTTCAAGGCGTCTTCGCCTAATCGCGAAGGCTAACCCTTGTAATTGCTTGTACTTGACGCCATTTCAGGCAGACTCTCTTGCAAACGATATCTGCTCAATTGTGACAAAGGTGGTGTCATGGAAACGCGTCATGAACGTTTAATTATTCTTGGTTCCGGCCCTGCCGGGTATACGGCAGCGGTTTACGCAGCCCGTGCTAACTTAAAACCGCTGCTGATTACCGGCCTGCAGGCAGGTGGCCAATTGACCACCACAACCGATGTCGATAACTGGCCCGGCGACGCACAAGGTGTTCAGGGGCCAGAGTTGATGGAGCGCATGAAGCAGCACGCTGAGCGTTTTAATACGGAAGTGTTGTTCGACCATATCAATGAGGTCAGCTTAGGTGAGAAGCCGTATACCTTAAAAGGGGACAGCGGCATTTACACCTGTGATGCGCTGATTATTGCCACCGGTGCCAGCGCACGCTATCTGGGCTTGCCAACCGAGCAGCAATTTATGGGGCAAGGGGTGTCTGCTTGCGCTACCTGCGATGGCTTCTTTTATCGCAATCAAGAAGTGATTGTGGTGGGGGGCGGCAACACCGCTGTTGAGGAAGCGCTGTACCTTTCAAATATCGCCTCTAAGGTTACTTTGGTGCACCGTCGCGACACGCTGCGCGCCGAGAAAATCCTCCAGGACAAGCTGTTTGAGAAAGTTGAAGCAGGAAAAATTGCCCTTGAGTGGTTCTACGAAGTGGACGAGGTGTTGGGCGATAACAGCGGTGTGACGGGCGTGCGCGTTAAGTCGACTAAAGATGGTTCTACCAAAGAGATTCACGCGCCCGGCTTGTTCATCGCTATCGGTCATAGCCCTAATACGGGGATTTTTGAGGGCCAGCTGGACATGAATGGCGGCTATATCAAGGTGACATCAGGCCTTGAAGGCAATGCTACCGCTACCAGCGTGCCAGGCGTCTTTGCCTGTGGTGATGTGATGGATCATATTTATCGTCAGGCGATTACCTCTGCAGGCAGTGGTTGCATGGCAGCGCTAGATGCTGAGCGCTATCTGGATGGCATCGCCTGAGTTAGCCGTGGTTAAACGCCTGTCGCGATCAACAATCGGCGGGCGTTTCATCGATGCGCAGGCGCCCCAGTCGGCTGAGCACGAGCACTTTTCCTGGAGCGCTTGCCGCACATATATAAAAACGGCCATTGAAGCCGTTTGCGTGGCCAAGCGTGCTATAGCTCACACGCCGCCTGTTACGATTATAAGTGACGGTAGTTGCCTGCTCCTTAGGAAAGACACGAACGACATCGCTGCTGGTTATTTGATTTATCGCGTCCCCCTTGATGACCAGTAGCGCATTACTCCAGTCGCTGGTGCAGCTGTTTCTTTGCTGATTGGTTGGGCAAACCGTGGTCGTTTTACGCTGCGTGATGGCTGTGTTGCGAGCCAGCGAAAAGGCAGACTGCAATCTGTTAATATCGGCGGTAACGGCTGTGCTTCGGCCAAGTGCTTGAAAATTTGGCACTCCCCAGGCGGCTAAGGCTGAAATAAGCAGAAGAGCAATAATAAGTTCGATCAGGGTAAAGCCTTGGATACGCGTGTGTGGAACGCCGTTATTGTTAGCTGGCATGATGGCTCCAGGCGTGTGTTTTTTCTACAGCCTACCTCGCGGTGATCGTTTTTTATGTAAGCCAAAGCGGACAAACGTTGTGAGCAATTTCTTAATTATTGGCGGTGGCGTGATCGGTATGATGACGGCACTGCAGCTAGCAGATGCTGGCCAGCAAGTTACTTTAGTGGAGCGCGGCATTTGCGGGCAGGAGTCTTCTTGGGCAGGTGGCGGCATTGTCTCGCCGCTTTACCCATGGCGGTATGCGCCGCCCATCTCGCAACTTTCGCGCTGGTCAGAGGGCGTGTATCCCACGTTGTCGCTACGCTTGTTGGAAGAAACCGGCATTGATCCTGAATATCGCCAAAAAGGGCTGCTCTATCTCAACGTTGATGATGCGGACACTGCGCTTGGCTGGGCGAGAGGCTTAGCCAAGCCGCTGGAGCGTGTTAGCGCTGAGTTTGTGCGTCAGAAGGAGCCCATGGTGGCAGCAGCGCAGGAGAGTGCGTTGTGGATGCCGACACTTGGCAGTGTACGCAACCCACGCCTTGGGCAGGCGCTGCGCGCTCGGCTGCTGGCAATGCCGAACGTTGTGCTGAATGAAGGCTGTGAGGTAAATAGTTTTATAACGCATGACCAACAGGTGTTGGGCGTTGCGACCGCGCAAGGGGAGCTGCGCGCTGAAAAGGTGGTGGTATGTGGTGGCGCCTGGACAGCCAAGCTGTTAGAAAGCTTAACGATTCGCCTGCCGGTACGCCCCGTAAAAGGCCAAATGATTGCTTATCAAGCGCCGCCAGGATTGGTGCAGCGCGTGGTATTGAAAGATGGTCGCTATATTATCCCGCGTAGTGATGGGTTGCTGTTGGTAGGCTCAACCTTAGAAGAAGCGGGTTTTGATAAAACGACCGATAGTGAAGCACTGGCGTCACTCAAACAGACCGCTGAAAGTATTGTGCCTGGGTTGTCAGATCACCCGGTTGCTTATCATTGGGCAGGGTTGCGCCCTGGCTCCCCGGACGGCATTCCATTTATTGGGGCGCTGCCAGGATGGTCCGGTGTTTATGTCAATGCGGGCCACTACCGCAATGGGTTAGTGCTTGCACCTGCGTCTACCCACGTATTGGTTGATCAGCTATTAGGGCGTGAGCCACTTATCGACCCAGCACCCTTTCAGCCGACGGTAGATCGATTAATCACGGATTTGGCATAGCTGATGGCTGACGTTGTCTATCGGTAGCGGTTTTAATCGCGGTTCTGCTTATCTTGTTGCTCTTGCAAAAAACGATCCCGATGAGCGCTTGAGCAAAACCACTGTTCGCTATCGCGTAGGGCTTCTTCTTCCGGAACATGGACATCGCACCAGCGGCAGCGCACCATTTGTCCGCCTTCATGGCGTTCGGGTTCACTCTGTTGGTGGGAAAGTTTGCGCTCTCGGTAGAGACCATAAAGTTTCAGGCCCACATAGAACAGCACGGCAAAAATAATCAGCCGAATGATCAAAAGGTTCATCCTCTATGACTCCCATGGTGGGATGTAATAATAGCTAGAGTAACATGAGCGCCGGCTAACCTTTGCCAGTTGGCAGCCCTTGCGGGACAATGTACGTAGGTGAGCGGCAACGTGTTCTAAAGATTCTCAAGAGATTTTAACGCCCATGCAAGACTTAACGCTGGTAATGGCCCAACTCGACCCTTTAGTGGGAGATATTCCCGGCAATGCTGCACGCGCCATTGAAGCGGTGCGCGAAGCGAGGATCGAGCATGGGGCGGATATTGTTGTCTTCCCAGAGCTTTTCTTGTCCGGTTATCCACCGGAAGATCTGCTACTTCGCCCCTCGATGGAAGCTCGCTTGCGTGAAGCGCGGGCGAAGATGGCAGAAAAAATCGCCCGCGATGTGCTGGTGATTATTGGCTATCCGGGCGTTCGTGAAGGGAAGCGGTATAACCTGGCGGGTGTGCTGTATAACGGCCAATGGGAAGCGGAGTATGCCAAGCAGGCACTGCCGAACTATCAGGTGTTTGATGAGCAGCGCTACTTTACGCCGGGCACCAAACCGCTGGTTTACGAGCACAAAGGCGCCAAGCTAGGGCTGCTGATTTGTGAAGACCTTTGGGAAGGTACGCCTGTTAATGCTGCCCGCGAAGCCGGCGCAGAAGTACTGATCAGCTTAAACGCCTCGCCCTATCATCAGGATAAGCCCAGCGAGCGCTTGCGCCTGTTAGAGCAGCGTGCCCAGGATGTAAACCGCCCGATTGTGTATGTGAACACGATCGGCGGGCAGGATGAGCTGGTTTTTGACGGTGGTTCTAGCTGTGTAGACGCCCAAGGCGAACTTAAAGTGCTGGCGCCTTCTTGGCAAGCAGGCTTAATGCCCGTTCAACTGCTGCAAACGAGCGCTGATACGTGGGAACCCCAAGTGGGTGAAATTGAGCCAGAAGTTGAGCCTGAAGAGAGCCTTTACTGTGCGCTGGTGACAGGGCTGCGCGACTACGTCAACAAAAGTGGTTTTAAAGGCGTTGTTCTGGGGCTTTCCGGTGGTATCGATTCCGCACTTTCCTTAGCGATCGCCGTCGATGCGTTGGGTCCTCAGCGTGTACAAGCAGTGATGATGCCTTATCACTATACGGCGGATATCTCGAAGCAGGACGCTGCCGAACAGGCGGACATGCTGGGCGTTCATTATGACGTAATGCCTATCGAGCCGATGGTCGAAGCGTTTATGGGCACGCTAGCAGAAAGTTTCGCGGGCACCGAGCGGGATACCACTGAAGAGAACCTGCAGTCGCGCTGTCGCGGCGTTCTGCTGATGGCGATCTCCAATAAGAAAGGCCTGATGGTGCTTACGACCGGCAATAAAAGCGAAATGGCCGTGGGTTACGCCACGCTTTATGGCGACATGGTGGGTGGCTATAACGCCATCAAAGACGTCTACAAAACCTGGGTGTATCGTTTGGCCCGCTGGCGCAATACCCAGTCGCCCGCTATTCCAGAGCGAGTGATTGAGCGCCCGCCCAGTGCGGAGCTAGCTCCCGACCAGCAGGACAGTGACTCGTTGCCTGATTACGACGTCCTAGACGCCATTTTGGTGAGCTACATTGAAGGCGATATGAGTGCTGAGGCAATTATCGCCGCTGGGTTTGATGAAGAGGATGTTTATAAAGTAGTGAAGCTTGTTGATCGCTGTGAATATAAACGCCGCCAAGCCCCGGTCGGAGTGCGGGTGACGCCCAGAGGGTTTGGGCGCGACCGGCGCTACCCGATTGTTAATGGCTGGCAGCCTGGCGATTAAGCATCAAAAACGCCCTAAATCGTGCTTCTGCATGATTTAGGGCGGTGTACACCTGGCTAATCCATCCTATTCGGCCATTGGACCAGACGTTATTTTACAGGCGCTTATTCATAAGTGCTTATTTACAGGTGCTTAGGCTTGAAACGGCCATTGCTAAGCTGCTCATGGTTTGGCGCATTTTCGCGCAGCACGGTAAGCACTTCGTTGGCGCGATCGTCCATGCCAAGTCCTTGATAGCCTTCTACCATGGTTGCCAGCGCGTCACGCGTTGCGTCGGACTCCGGATAGTTTTCAATCACCCAGCGACCTCGTTCAACGGCGGCCAGGAAGGCACCGCGGCGCAAGTAGTAATCGGCCACGTGCAGTTCATGGCGTGCCAGCAACTCACGTAGATACACAATGCGTTGCTGGGCATCCGCTGCATATTCGCTTTGGGGGAAACGCTGAATTAATTCGCGGAAGTCATTGTAAGCATCCCGTGAAGCACCCAAGTCACGCTTAGAAATATCAATCAGGCGCAAGCGTTCAAGGCTAAATCGCCCTGCCTGCCAAGCGGAAAGGCCGCGCAGGTAGTAGGCGTAATCCACTTGAGGGTGATCAGGGTGCAAGCGAATAAAGCGGCTGGCAGCGGCGCGTGCCTCTTCCCAATTGCTGTTTTCGTAGTAAGCGTAAATTAGCTCAAGCTGAGCTTGTTCGGCATGGGGGCCAAATGGGTAGCGGGTATCAAGCGCTTCCAGTCGCTCAATGGCAATTGGGAAACGGTTGCTATCCAGCGCTGTGCGGGCAAGTTCATAGAGTTCACGTTCTTGCACACCTGAGAATTCATCCTCTTCTTCAGGTGTGGTGTCGTTACTGGCACAGCCTGCCAAAAGGGCAAGGCTTAAGGCTAGAACGCCAAAGCGGTTGGCAGCGGAAAAAGCGCGCATCATCATCCTCGTTGCAAACAAGCCTCAATCACCGAAAAGCGACGATGGCCATAAGTAGAAATGGTAGAATAGGTCGCAGTTCGCCCACTATAAATCACCTAGACGCAAAACGCAGGCTTAGCGACACTCTAATGCCGTTTGAAGAGTTAAAAGCATTATAGGGTAGCCGCGGTGTTTGCGTCTTAAAGAGGTTGTTCATGTCTCGTATTGTTGAAGCCACGCAGCGAGTACCCGCGACATTAGCTGGCGCGCGTTTAGACCAAGCCGCCGCTGAGTTGTTCAGCGATTATTCCCGCGAGCGTTTGAAAGCGTGGATCAACGCCGGTGAGCTCACCGTCGACGGCGCTAAAGTAAAACCGAAGGCCAAGCTGCACGGCCACGAAATATTAGCGCTAAAAGCGACTATTGAAGACGATACTCGTTTTGAGCCCCAAGATATTCCGCTTGATATCGTTTATGAAGACGATGCGGTGATGGTCATCAATAAGGCCGCGGGCATGGTGGTTCATCCCGCCGCGGGCAATCCTGATGGCACGTTGTTGAATGCGTTGCTCCATCATCATCCTGCACTGGCAGAAGTGCCTCGGGCGGGCATAGTCCATCGCCTGGATAAAGACACCACTGGTCTAATGATGGTGGCAAAAACGTTGCCCGCACAAACGACGCTGGTTGAGCAGTTGCAGGCGCGCAGCGTTTCTCGTCAATATGATGCAGTGGTGATTGGCAAGCCCGTGTCGGGCAGCACCATCGACGCGCCCATTGGTCGGCACCCAAAAGACCGCAAGCGCCAAGCGGTCACGGCTTCCGGAAAACCGGCAGTGACTCACTTTCGGGTAGTTGAGCGCTTTCGCGCGCATACCCATGTGCGTTGCCAGCTGGAAACCGGGCGTACCCACCAAATTCGCGTTCATATGGCTCATGCCCGCTACCCATTGATTGGCGATCCGCTCTATAGTGGCCGTGCTAAGCTGCCGCCGGGTGCTGCTGCGCCGTTAAAAGAGATTTTGCGTGAATTTCCGCGTCAGGCGCTGCATGCTCGGAAGCTCAGCTTTGTGCATCCGGTAAGTGGTGAAACGCTTACTTTTCATGCTGACTTGCCCGATGATCTACTGATGTTGTTGGATTACCTGCGCGAAGATAGTGAGACCATGAGATGAGCGACGCGATTGATCTGAAGCCCACGCTACTGTTGCCTGATTGGCCAGCCCCCGCGAATGTGCGGGCGTTTGTGACCACTCGGGAAACAGGGCCGAGCCAGGATGATTTTGCCGCTTTCAATCCAGCGAGCCACGTAGGCGATAATGCTGATCATGTCGCGCTATGTCGGCGTTTGTTGCACAAAGAAATCGGCGATGATCGACCGCTGCTGTGGCTTAACCAAACCCATGGCGCACGCGTTCAGCAGGCGTATCAAGACGATACACCGGAAGCAGACGCCTCGGTTGCCAGCAGCAACGACTATGCCTGTGTGGTGTTAACCGCAGACTGCTTGCCGGTGATGTTCTGCAATCGCCAAGGGACTCAGGTAGCCGTTGCCCATGCTGGCTGGCGCGGGCTGGCGGGTGGCGTATTGGAAGCGACCGTCGCCGCGATGAACTGCGATCCTGACGACATTTTGGTATGGCTCGGGCCGGCTATTTCAAATGCTCAGTTTGAGGTCGGACCCGAAGTGTATGGTGCCTTTGTCGCGGTACACCCTGAGACCGCTGAAGCGTTTGACCACAGCCCCTATCGTCTTGGTCACTATATGGCGGATCTTTATCGCTTGGCGCGCTTTCGTTTAGAAGCGCTGGGGATTCATCACATCAGCGGAGGCCACTTCTGCACGGCCTGCGAGTCGCGTTTTTACTCCTACCGCCGAGACAATGGCAACACTGGACGCATGGCAAGTGTGATCTGGATCAATTAAGTAGTGTTATTCCTTCGAGCTTGTTATGCACAGCTCTTGAAATGCGTGGAACTGACTCCATTAAACTTGTCAAGCTAAACGTTTTTAGCACATTAAAGACAAGTTGTTGGGAAACACCGTGGGTCCAAACGCACGGCTCCCCCAGGAGGAACTCCATGCGATTCGATAAATTTACTGCCAAATTACAGGCCGCTATTTCTGAGGCACAATCCCTTGCGGTTGGGCACGGCCATAACCAGCTTGATCCCGCGCACTTATTGCTTGCGTTACTCGATACCAAAGACACTGGCATTAAAGCCTTGGTTGAAAAAGCTGGGGGCAGTAGCTCGCGCCTGCGCGACGGTTTGCAGAAGCAGCTAGATGACTTACCTAAAGTGAGCCAGTTCGACGGTGACGTTCAGCCATCTCGCGACTTCATTAAACTATTCAATTTAACTGACCGGGAAGCGCAGAAACGCGGCGACCAGTTTATTGCCAGTGAATTGGTACTTCTGGCTGCACTGGAAATGAACAGTGCGATTACCAAGCTGATGAAAGAGGCAGGGCTCAACCGGAAAGCCCTGGAAGCCGCAATCAATAGCTTGCGCGGTGGTGCTAAGGTCGACGACCCGAATGCCGAAGACCAGCGCGAAGCGCTTAATAAATACACCATGGATCTAACCCAGCGTGCGTTAGATGGCAAGCTGGATCCGGTGATTGGTCGTGATGATGAAATTCGCCGCACGATTCAGGTGCTGCAGCGTCGTACCAAAAATAACCCGGTACTGATCGGTGAGCCAGGGGTGGGTAAAACCGCCATTGTGGAAGGGCTGGCCCAGCGTATTGTGAACGGTGAAGTGCCTGAAGGCTTGAAAGAGAAGCGCGTCCTTTCCTTGGATATGGGCTCGCTGCTGGCGGGCGCCAAATTCCGTGGCGAGTTTGAAGAGCGTCTGAAAGCGGTGCTTAAAGAGCTTTCCCAGGAAGAAGGCCGGGTCATCCTGTTTATTGATGAGCTGCACACCATGGTGGGTGCGGGTAAGGCTGAAGGTGCGATGGATGCAGGCAACATGCTTAAGCCTGCGCTGGCGCGTGGTGAACTGCACTGCGTAGGCGCGACCACCCTGGATGAGTACCGCAAATACATTGAAAAAGACGCCGCGCTGGAACGTCGCTTCCAGAAGGTGTTGGTCGATGAGCCCTCTGAAGAGGACACGGTAGCTATTCTGCGCGGCTTAAAAGAGCGTTACGAAGTCCACCACGGCGTGGATATTACCGACTCGGCGATTATCGCCGCGGCTAAGCTCTCTACCCGCTATATCACTGATCGGCAGTTGCCCGATAAAGCCATTGACCTGATCGACGAGGCAGCGTCACGTATCCGCATGGAGCTGGACTCTAAGCCTGAAGAGATGGATAGGCTGGATCGTCGGCTAATTCAGCTGAAAATGGAGCGCGAAGCGCTTAAGAAAGAGACCGACGAAGCCACTAAGAAACGCCTTGAGGCGCTGAACAACCAGATCCACGAATTAGAGCGCGAATACGCTGACTTGGATGAAATCTGGAAAGCTGAAAAAGCCAGCATTCAGGGCGCAGCGCAGTTTAAGGCGGAGCTTGAGCAGGCGCGCATTGACCTTGAACAAGCGCGTCGCCAGGGCGATCTAGGTCGTATGTCAGAGATTCAGTACGGCAAAATTCCGGCGCTTGAGAAGAAAATCAGCGAAGCGGGCGAAGGCGAAGCTGATATTGCCAGCCACCAGTTGCTGCGCTCAAACGTTACCGAAGAAGAGATTGCCGAGGTGGTTTCTCGCTGGACAGGCATACCTGTCTCCAAAATGTTGGAAGGCGAGCGAGACAAGCTGCTGCGCATGGAAGAAGCGCTGCATGAGCGAGTGATTGGCCAGCATGAAGCGGTAGAGGCAGTGGCTAACGCCGTGCGCCGCTCGCGGGCAGGGTTGTCTGACCCCAATCGACCCAACGGCTCGTTCCTGTTCCTCGGCCCAACCGGGGTGGGTAAAACAGAGCTATGTAAGTCGCTGGCTAACTTCTTGTTCGATACTGAAGAGGCAATGGTGCGTATCGACATGTCGGAGTTTATGGAGAAGCACTCCGTGGCTCGCTTGATTGGTGCGCCCCCAGGCTATGTAGGTTATGAAGAGGGTGGCTACTTAACTGAGGCGGTGCGTCGTAAGCCCTACTCGGTGCTGCTACTGGACGAAGTGGAAAAAGCGCATCCGGATGTGTTCAATATCCTGCTGCAAGTGCTGGAGGATGGTCGTTTAACTGATGGGCAAGGTCGCACAGTCGATTTCCGTAATACGGTGATCGTGATGACCTCTAACATGGGCTCGGACATCATCCAGCGCATGGGTGGAGATGATAACGACTACGAAGTCATGAAAAATGCAGTGATGGAAGTGGTGGGTAACCATTTCCGCCCTGAGTTGATTAACCGCATTGATGAGGTGGTGGTGTTCCACGCCCTTGGCCAAGAGCAAATTCAGGCGATTGCCGGTATTCAGTTAGAGCGTTTGAAAGTTCGCTTAGCTGAGCATGACCTGAGTCTGGAAATTAGCGATGACGCTATGGCCCAGCTGGCGGTGGTCGGTTTCGACCCGGTGTATGGCGCAAGGCCGCTGAAGCGGGCGATCCAAAGCCGCATCGAGAACCCATTGGCTCAAGACCTGCTGGCGGGCAAATATGCCCCTGGCGACACTATTCATATCAGTGCGAGTGAAGGCAAGCTGGTATTTGAGTAAGGTGGGTAATTAAAACGCCTACGTTTTCAACGCGTCTGTGCAGTGATCCTCAGCAAGCCTGCGCAATGAACCCCAGCTAGCCTGCGCAATGAAATAGGGCAAAAGCCTCGTTAGCTCTGCTAGCGGGGCTTTTTTAATGGCTAACTGCGACGTTTGTTGCGTTTGTCCTGATCGGAGGTTGACAGGCTGAGGGCGCTAATGGAATCTTGTGTGTTCCTGATTTGCGGGCGCGGAACCAACGGGCAACCCCTAATCCCCGCGCGAAGGGTAGGCGAAAGCCTTTACCCGCCGAAGGACTTCCGGGCTTGGGCTAACCGCCCGACCTGGCCAACGCCCCGACACGGCAAACCGTCGTGTAAGGTAGCTACTGGCGTATTTGATGATATACCGGTGCTTCCGATGAGAGTGCAGGCCCTAACCGGGCCATATGCCAGGGTTTGGCATCAGGTGCCGGCATGGGCCGGCAGCGGCATACCGCCGCACTCGACACCGCAGGATGTCCTGCGGATCGCACTCGAGACCTCCAGGGGAGAAACACAGTGGAACTGCTTTCCGGCGCAGATATGATCGCCCGCTTCTTGCAGGATGAGGGCGTAGAGTACATTTATGGTTATCCCGGCGGCGCGGCGCTGCACATTTACGATGCGCTGTTCCGCCAGGACAAGGTGAAGCACATTCTCGTGCGTCACGAACAGGCTGCAACTCACGCAGCAGACGGCTATGCCCGTGCGGCGGGTAAGCCAGGCGTGGTGCTTGTCACCTCCGGTCCTGGTGCTACCAATGCGGTTACCGGCATTGCGACTGCCTATATGGATTCGATTCCAATGGTCGTGTTGTGCGGTCAGGTCATGAGCCACCTGATTGGTGACGATGCCTTCCAGGAAACCGATATTGTGGGGGTGACTCGCCCCATCGTGAAGCACAGCTTCTCAATTCGGCATCCGTCTGAGATTCCAGAAGTGCTGAAAAAAGCCTTCTATCTCGCGGCGACTGGTCGCCCGGGTCCGGTCGTGGTCGATATTCCTAAAGATATGACGGCACCGACCGAGCGCTATGAGTACGTCTACCCGAAAAAGGTCAAGATGCGCTCCTATAACCCGGTTACCCGGGGGCATACGGGGCAAATTAAAAAAGCCGTTGAGTTGATGCTGAAAGCCAAACGTCCGGTGTTCTATACCGGCGGTGGCGTGGTAACTGGCAAGGCAAGCGAAGGATTGACCGATTTGGTCAAACAGCTCGGCTTCCCCATTACCACAACGCTGATGGGCATTGGCGCCTATCCGCAAAGTGATCGGCAGTGCCTGGGCTGGTTAGGGATGCACGGCTCGTATGAGTCCAATATGGCCATGCACCATGCGGATTTGATTATCGCTATTGGCGCGCGTTTTGATGACCGAGTGACCAACAACACGTCGAAGTTCTGCCCCACGGCAAAAATCATTCACGTGGATGTGGACCCAAGTTCGGTATCTAAAACCGTACGCGCAGATGTGCCTATCGTTGGGCCAGCGTCTAGCGTCATTAATGAAATGATCAGCCTGGTTCAGGGGCAGTCAATTTCGCAGCCTGAAGCGCTGACCGAGTGGTGGCAAAAAATTGACGGCTGGCGCGCCGAGCGCGAAGGCAAGCTATATGAGCCTTCTAAGCCAGGCGAAGTGTTGAAGCCACAGGAAGTTATCGAAGCGCTATGCCGTGTTACTCGCGGTGAAGCCTACGTGACGACGGATGTTGGCCAGCACCAGATGTTTGCTGCTCAGTACTACAAGTTTGATAAGCCTAACCGTCTGATCACCTCGGGTGGTTTGGGCACCATGGGCTTTGGCTTCCCGGCTGCCATGGGTATCAAGCAGAACTTCCCTGACGACGACGTCGTGTGTGTAACAGGGGAAGGCAGCTTCCAGATGATGATGCAGGAGCTCTCTACCTGTAAGCAGTACGGCGTGGGCGTCAAAATTGTAAACCTCAACAATGCATCGCTTGGCATGGTGCGGCAGTGGCAGGATTTGAACTACAAGTCCCGTCATGCGCACTCCTATATGGAGTCGCTGCCAGACTTCCACATGCTCATTGAGGCTTACGGATTTACCGCAATCACCGTGAATACCCTTGATGAGTTGGAACCGGCGCTAGAGCGCGCCTTTGCCGACAAGCATGAGCTGGTGTTCCTGGATGTGAAGGTTGATCCCTTTGAGCACGTCTATCCGATGCAGGTGCCGCTAGGTGCCATGCGTGACATGCTGCTGTCTAAAACGGAGCGTACCTGATGCGTCATATCATCTCGATTCTGATGGAAAACGAACCGGGTGCGCTGTCACGTGTGGTCGGGCTGTTCTCCCAGCGTAACTTCAACATTGAAACGCTGAACGTTGCACCGACCGAAGACCCGTCGCTGTCACGCCTGACGGTGACCACCGTGGGTGATGACCGAGTGATTGAGCAAATCACCAAGCATCTTAATAAGCTGATTGATGTGGTGAAGCTGGTCGACCTGACGGAAGGTAACCACATTGAGCGTGAGCTGATGTTGGTGAAAGTAAAAGCGTTAGGCGCTGCCCGCGATGAAGTGAAGCGTACGGTGGATATTTTCCGGGCGCAGATCGTCGACGTAACGCCAAGCCTTTATACCGTTCAGATTACCGGTGACGCCGCTAAGTTGGATGCTTTTCTACAGGCCATGGCGCCGGTAGGCATTCTTGAAGTGGCGCGTACCGGGGTGTCCGGTATCGCTCGCGGCGATAAAGTTCTATCGTTGTAAACGTAACATGCTAGCTGAATCTGTCGTTGGCAAAGCCGTCCTTATCAGGGCGGCTTTTTTTGTATCCTTTAAGCACACGTTAACCTGGTGTCACAGTCGCCCAAAACGCGTCAATCATCGGATTTTTGAGGCGTCGGTTAAGCACGCAAACTCCGACATCGTAGTGGGGTAGCTCGGGTTTTACGTTGAGTACTTGCACACGTTCGGACAGCGGGCTGTTATCTAGCACGATTTTGGGTACCACTCCCACGCCAAATCCCAGCCCCACCATACTTACAATTGCTTCGTGCCCAGCTACTTGAGCATAAATGCGCGGCGTAATGCCCATCGCTTTAAACCACGTGTTGGCGTACTCCCTTGATAGCCCAGCCTCTGAAAGAATCATCGGGACATCACGCCACTGCTCGGCTGTTGAGCTTTCCGGCTGACTGGGCAGCCAGTTGTGGGCTTCTGTAGGTGCAATAAACAGCAGCGGTGAGCGGGTAAGCGATTTAAAGGCCAGAGCGCTGGGTGGAATCCGCGGGCGGGGGGTAATGGCCATATCGTCTGCGCCTTCCAGTACCCGTGACATGGCATCAGCGGGGTCGCCGGTATGCAGCTTTAACTCGATACCAGGGTGCCGAGTACGCACATCACTCAGTAGTTCGTAGAGAAAGCTATAGCTCGCGGTTACCGAACAGTAAATGCTTATTTCGCCACTCAGCTGTGCCACCGTGGCGGCCAGTGTTCGCTTCTGCATTTCCCATTGCTCTAAGGTCTCTTTTGCATAGCGCTGAAACGCTAAGCCTTGAGGGGTTAACGTGACATGGCGATTGTCGCGCTCAAATAGTTGCGTGCCTAGCTCGGCTTCAACCTGCTGAATTGAGCGGCTTAAGGTGGATGGGCTGATATGACAAAGCTCGCTGGCGCGGCCAAAGTGCAGCGTCTCGGCCAGCGTTACCACATGCTTTAATAAGCGAAAATCCATAGAAGCCCACTTTTAAGATCGACGTTTCATAATTAGAAATAGTATGTTGCAAATATAGCGTTTTACGCAATGGTGGCGGTGGCGTAGAGTGATCTCAACGCCAAAGCCCAGTGCTGCAAAAGACGGCACGGGTGGCCATCAACGCTGATACGACCTATATAAATTATTCCTATATAACGATCATTTTTTGATCAAATTCGATTTTTGGAGTCTCGCTATGCACGTTTATTACGATAAAGATTGTGATCTGTCCCTCATTCAAGCCAAGAAAGTCACTATTGTTGGTTATGGTTCGCAAGGCCATGCCCATGCGAATAACTTGAAAGAGTCTGGCGTCGACGTCACGGTTGCTCTGCGCAAAGGTTCTTCCTCTGCCGCCAAAGCAGAAGCCGCAGGTCTGAAAGTGGCAAGCGTTCCAGAAGCGTGCAAAACCGCAGACGTTGTCATGATTCTGGCGCCGGATGAGAATCAAAAAGCGATCTACGAGCAAGAAGTAGAGCCGAACTTGAAAGAAGGCGCGACCTTGGCCTTCGCTCATGGCTTTAACATCCACTACAACCAAATTGAGCCGCGCAAAGATCTAGATGTCATCATGATCGCGCCGAAAGCGCCAGGTCACACGGTTCGTTCTGAGTTTGTTAAAGGTGGCGGCATTCCTGACTTGATCGCTATCCACCAGGATGCGTCTGGTAATGCCAAAGAATTGGCGCTTTCTTACGCGGCAGGCGTTGGTGGTGGCCGTAGCGGTATCATCGAAACTACTTTCAAAGATGAGACTGAAACGGATCTGTTTGGCGAGCAAGCAGTTCTGTGTGGCGGCGCAGTTGAGCTGGTTAAAGCTGGCTTTGAAACGCTGACTGAAGCAGGTTATGCGCCAGAAATGGCTTACTTCGAGTGTCTGCATGAGCTTAAGCTGATTGTTGACCTGATGTACGAAGGCGGCATCGCCAACATGAACTACTCCATCTCCAACAATGCGGAGTACGGTGAGTATGTGACTGGCCCTGAAGTGATTAACGATGAGTCTCGTGCCGCAATGCGCAATGCACTCAAGCGTATTCAAACGGGTGAGTATGCCAAAATGTTCATCCAGGAAGGTAACACCAACTACCCGTCGATGACGGCACGTCGTCGCTTGAATGCTGAACACGAAATTGAGCAAGTAGGTGCTAAGCTACGTGGCATGATGCCGTGGATCGCTGCCAACCAGTTGGTTGATAAATCGAAAAACTAAGCGGTTAGCGTGTTAGTACGCTAGTTAAAGTCTCGGGGCGCACATTGTTGCGCCCCGAGTCGTTTGGCGTCGCATGCTGCAATTGACTGGCTGAGTTAGCGTCACCGTGTAGAATGAAAAGGGATCACTGTGCTTGTGACTTCACTTCAAACGGATGATATTTATGACCCAGGATGCTCGCGATCAAGAGCGTAAACAGGCCTCGCAGTCAGTGCCTCAAGAAGGCCAGAAAACAGAAGCTAGTGGTGCTGGAGAGCAAGAAGACGCTAGTCACGAAAAGGTAAGCAATGGCAGCGTAAGTCATGACAACGTAAGTAATGAAGATCTTGCTAGCGTTTTTTTGCGCGAAACGGAAGTGGTTGAAGAAGCGGTTGAAGACGGTAAGAAAATTCGCCGAAAAGGCATTTACTTATTACCTAACTTGTTTACTACGTCTGCGCTGTTTTCAGGCTTCTTCGCGGTGGTCGCTGGCATTAACGGAGAATTCACTTCGGCAGCAGTGGCAATTTTTATCGCCATGGTGCTTGACGGGCTTGATGGTCGTGTTGCCCGTATGACCAATACCCAAAGCGAGTTTGGCGCCGAGTACGATAGCCTTTCCGACATGATCTCGTTCGGTATGGCGCCTGCATTGGTGGCCTTTACCTGGATTTTGCAAGATATCGGTAAAACTGGCTGGGTGGTGGCATTTCTTTATGTGGCTTGTGCTGCACTGCGCCTGGCGCGCTTTAACGTGCAGATTGGTAGTGTTGATAAGAAATGGTTTATCGGCTTGCCAAGCCCATCCGCTGCCGCTTTAGTGGCTGCAAG
>NZ_JABUZF010000212.1:49709-50059 GCF_014897885.1 Halomonas sp. 3D7M
CTGCCGCTTTAGTGGCTGCAAGTGTGTGGACCTTCCATAGTTTTGATGCGGATGCGGTAGGTTTTAAGCTGCTAATGCTGTTTGTTGTAGGGGCAGCGGGTGTGCTCATGGTTAGCAATATTCGTTATTACAGCTTTAAAGACCTCGATTTCAAAAAGCCTGTACCTTTTGTTGTGCTTCTAGCGGTAGTGCTAGGGTTCGTAATGATCTCAGTGGAACCATCTGTAATGCTGCTACTGCTTTTTGGTGCTTATGTGTGCTCAGGCCCGGTATTGGCCGTTATGCGCAAGGCCAAGCCTAAAAGCTAAAGTTTATTCACATTTTCCCAAAAAACCACTTGCCAAGACGGC